>JAHYJE010000002.1 GCA_019429105.1 Syntrophobacterales bacterium | reverse complement strand
GGGGAGTCAAGCCGTGGAAATTTTACTTCGTGCAGGATGCCGGGGTTATCGAGAAGCTGTCCCGCAGCAAGGACAGCGGTTCCGCGTTTCTGAAAGACGCTGCCCTCGCGGTGGTGGTCTGTGGCGATGAAACCGCATCCGACGTGTGGATTGAGGATTGTTCCATTGCCGCGACTATCGTGCACCTGACCGCGGCAAGCCTGAATCTGGGGAGCTGCTGGATTCAGTTGAGAAACCGGAGGCAAAGCGCCGATGTGAGCTCCGAGGATTATGTGAGAAACATCCTGGGCATCGAAAGCCCGCTCCGGGTTTTAGCCATCGTCGCCATCGGGCTTCCCGATGAGTTCAAGGACTGCCGCCCTTACGAGAGCCTTGATTACGGGAAAGCAATCGCCCTGTGACGACAAGGGATTTTATTTCATGGCTGACAATGGTTCTTGCCGTTGTGATCGGCGGAGGATCACTTTTTCTTTTTTATTGTCCTCTTCTGGTCGGCCCCGGATGTGGGTTTGGACCGCTTGCTCTTCAGTGTCCCTTGGACTCTTTGGATTGTCGTCGGCTCATTGCCCGATCAGCGCTGTAATCGACCAAGAAATATGTGTTATGGTTATTGCGCTCGGTAAAAGAGACAAAGGCGAAGTTTACAGGCAAGCTCAAAGAACCAAAAAACAATAAAAAATTGCTTATAGTGCTTGCAGATTATATTAAAAGAAGGCGTTTCTATCATGCAGTTCCTGGCGGGTGGGGATGCCGTTTCTACCGCCCATTTTTGTGCTGGCAAGGGCCGCGGCCCAGGCGCCGCAGTCAAGGCATTTTTCCGCTGACCATCCCCGGACAAGGCCGTAAATGACGCCGGCGTGGAAGACGTCGCCGCAGCCGGTGGTGTCGATTGCCCGGGACGGATAGGCGGGTTTTCTAATGACTCTGCCGTTTATAAGGGCGATATAACCGTTTGCGCCCAGCGTAACCCCTGCGAAATTAACGCCCAGACCGGCCAGGATGCGGCAGCTCTCGACCGGGTCCGGCCCCAGAGACCGAGAAAAGGTTTCCGAGGCGATAAAGCAGTCGCTGAAGCGGGCAATATCCAGCATCCCCTCGCGCAGCGTGCCGGCATCGACAACCACCGGAATCCCTGCTTCTTTGGCCTTTTTGCAGGCAAAAAGCGAGGCCTCCCGGAAAAGACCGTCCGTGTGGAAAATGCGACTCTTTCCCAGTACCGCCAAATCCAGTTCATCCGGCTGCAGCGGTTTGCCGGTTGGGCGCTGCCAGAAGATCGTGCGACGGCCGCCTTCGGCCTCGCTGACAATAAACGCAAACTGGGAGGAATGCCCTTTTCTTGCAATAATCCCGGATGTATCAATGCCTTCTGAATCAAGCGAGGCAAGGATAGCTGCGCCAAACTTGTCATCCCCGACATTGCCGGCCATATAGCAGGGCAGACCCCAGCGGCGAAGAGCTACCAGGGCTGTTGCCACGGGGCCTCCCCCCTGAACAACCATGCCGGTGAATTCGCATTTTGCGTCCGGCGGCGGATAAACATCTATTTTGCCTATGTAATCGAGGGAGCATTGCCCCAGACCAAAGACAAGAGGCGCTGTTTTCAAGAATATTTATTCCTTTTCGAAGAGGGCGTCGATGAACTCCTCGGCGCAAAAGGGTTGAAGGTCGTCAATCTGCTCGCCGACGCCGATGTAACGCAGCGGAATGCCCAGTTCCTTGGCGATGCGGATGACAACGCCGCCTTTTGCCGTTCCGTCGAGTTTTGTCAGAATCAGGCCGGTGACGCCGATTTCGTCCTTGAACATCCGGGCCTGGGCGATGGCGTTTTGGCCGGTTGTCGCATCGAGGACGAGCAGAACCTCATCGGGGGCGCCGGGGAGTTCCCGCTCCATGATCCGTTTCATCTTTTTTAGTTCTTCCATCAGGTTTATTTTGGTGTGGAGACGTCCGGCAGTATCGACAATGATCACCCCGGGATTGTCAGCCTTCGCAAGGCGCATGGCGTCGAAGACGACGGCGGCGGGGTCGGCGTTGGCAGCTTGCCGGACGATCCGGACGTCCGCCCGTTTTGCCCAGAGCTCCAACTGCTCAACGGCCGCGGCGCGAAAGGTGTCTGCCGCGACCAGCGTAACCGGGTATCCATCATCCTTGAAATTATGGGCGAGCTTGCCGGCGGTGGTCGTTTTGCCGGAGCCGTTTACCCCGACCACCATGATTGTATAGATTTGCCCATGGGGCATTTTCAGCGGGGCCTCGTTCTTCAGGAGTATCTCCCGCATGGTTTCCCGAAGCGCCCCGCGCAGGATCTCCGGGGAGGCGAGTTCCCTGCGTTTTACCTTTTCTTGCAGTGATTTAATCAGCTCGCCGGTAAAGGCCGGTCCGACATCGGCGACAATCATCCGCTCTTCCAGCTCGTCGTAAAGCGCCTGATCGATCTGCTTGCTGCCGAGGATGAGATCGTCAACGTCGGTCATCAGCAGCTTGCGGGTTTTGGCAAGTCCTGTCTTCAGCCGGTCAAAAAATCCCTTTTTCCCGTTTTTTTCTTCCATCTATTCGTCCGTCCTTTATTAATTTTTCATGTCAGGGAGACAGAAACCAGCGAGGATAGGCCTTTTTCCCTGATCGTGACGCCGTAGAGGCTGTCGGCGATTTCCATTGATTTTTTGCTATGGGTTATCATCAGTATCTGCGAATGGGCGGCGGTATCCTTCACCAGGCGGTTGAAGAGGGAGATGTTGGTGTCGTCCAGGGCCGCGTCGGCTTCGTCCAGTAAAATAAAGGGCACGGGACGGTAGAGGAGGATGGAGAAAATCAGGGCAATTGCCGACAGCGATTTTTCTCCCCCCGAAAGCAGCGTTACATTCTGCGTAAATTTCCCCGGGATGCGGATTTCAATATCAACCCCCGTCTCCAGCAGGTTGTTTTCGTCGGTCATCTTCAGCTTCGCTCGGCCGCCGGGAAAAAGGCGGGAGAATACCTCCTGGAAGCAGCCATTGATGCCGTCAAAAGTCTCGGAGAAGCGCTGCCTGGTTATCGTATTGATGCGGGAGATTGTTTGCTTCAGGGCCTCCAGGGAGGCGTTGAGATCGGCGATCTGGGCCGTCAAAAACTCAAAGCGGGTTTTTAATTCCTCGTGTTCGGAAAGCGCGAGCAGATTTACCTCGCCGAAATTATCGATCGCCCGCCTTTCCCTGGCAAGAACGGTTGCCGCGTCGGCTATTTCCTCATCATTCAGCGGCGAGAACTGGGGCAGCAGATCCACAAGAGCGACGCCGTGTTTTTCTTCCATGTTTTGCCGCAGGTTTTCCGCTTGCATCTGCGTCTCCCGGAGGGCAATGTCCAGTGCCGTTTCATCGCGGAGCTGCGTGTCAAGGTCTTTCTTGGTCTCGTGGATTTCCGTCTCCCGACTCCGGAGCAGAGCCTCCTTTTCCTGCTGCAGATCACGCTTTTGGGAAAGATTCAGGGCAATGGTCTCGTTTTCGCCATAGAGCCCCTGCAGTGTCCCTTTTTCTGTTTCTATCTGCTGTGCAAGCTCCCGCTCTTCCTGTTCGCAATTGTTGGCATCGGCCTGGCGGGAGGCAATCTCGCCGTCATTATCGACAACGGATTTTTCCAGACGGGACAGGGTCTGTTTGTCGGCGTTATATTTTCCCTCGAGGGTGGCAAGACGCACCTTTTTTTCGGTCATCGACCGTTCGCATTCTTCACGCTGATCGCGAACGGAATCGGCGCGCTTTTGTTCGGCAGCCATAGCCTCGCGGAGCTGTGTCTCTTTTTCGACAAGGGCGGTCATCTCCCCTTCATAAAGGGAAATTTTCTTCTTCGTTTCGGCTGCATCCGCGGCGATGGTTTCGCGATTGAAGACAAGCGCCTGGAGGCGTTCCTCGATATGGCCAAGCTCGCTGTCGTAGCGCTCCCGGTCCTTGCCCAGGCCGTTTATCCTAAGCTCGGTCAGGTGGGTTTCCGACCGGAGGCGCAGCAGCCCCTCATCCGTCTGAGCGATCAGGGCGGTGATCTTCTCCCTTGCTTCCTGATTTTCCTGAAGGCTTT
Organism: Syntrophobacterales bacterium; assembly: GCA_019429105.1. Lineage (NCBI taxonomy): Bacteria > Pseudomonadati > Thermodesulfobacteriota > Syntrophobacteria > Syntrophobacterales > Syntrophobacterales bacterium. The sequence goes on along the minus strand of JAHYJE010000002.1, from coordinate 160,025 downwards.
TCTGGAGTTGCGCGACTTCGTCGCTTAGTTCCGATATTTCCCGGCGATTGCCGAGCAGACTCCGTTCCTTCCCGCTGGCGCTTCCGCCGGAAAGAATGCCGCCGGGGCTGATGACATCCCCTTCCGCGGTGACAAATGTTCCGCGGAAACCGTTTTGCCTCCATATGTTGACGCCGTCCTGCAAATTCGGGATCACGAGCGTGTCGCCCAAAAGCTCGTTGATGATTGGCCGGCAATCCTCCCGGATTGTAAGCAGATCGATCAGCGGAAAGGTTTCCTGGAGGTGGACGTAATCTGCGTGCGCTTCCCGGGGGCGGCCGAGGCGAATCTCCAGGGGGGCAAAGCTGCCCCTTCCCAGGGACGCGCCCTTCAGATATTCGATAGCCTGAATGCCTTCTTCCTGATTCTTTACCACGATGTATTGCAGTTTTTCCCCGAGGAGGGCCTCGACCGCCGCCTCATACTCCCTGGGAACGCTGATCACGTCGGCTACAAGCCCCAGGAACGAGCCCCGGAAGGAGTCCGGGCTGTCCTTTTGGGGGTCGCCGGCCAAAAGCGACTTTACCCCCTCGTTGCAGCCTTCATAGTTCTCGGCGAATTCTTTAAGCGAAGAGAGGCGCGTGGATTTGCCGCTGTAGCCTTCGCGCAGCGCCGCTATCTTCGCTTCCGCCCGGACAAGCTCCCGACGGGCGTCCTCGATCGTTGCGGTTAACTCCTCTTTCTGTTCCAAAAGTTCGGCGTGCCTTGCCTGGTCGGCAGCAAGCCCGGCTGTTATCCTTTCCCGCAGCCGCTGAAGTTCCTCGGATTTTTTTTTGTTTGCTTCGATCTCGCTGATCTCGCGTTCTTCCCTTTTTTTCAGGTCTTCGTCCATCCGGACAAGGCCCATGAGCGTATTCTTGATTCGGGCTTTCTCGGCAGCCAGATCAACGTATCGCCCCTTTCTGGTCTCGATCGCCTGGCGGCAGGTCTGATCCATCCGCCGCAGTTCCTCGAGGGCGCCGGCGGCCGCCGCGGTTTCTTTGCGGAGATTGTCAAGGATTCTTTCCGCTTCCTGGACGGAATTGCAAAGGGCGGCTATTTCGTCTCCGGACACCTCCGCTTTTCGTTTCAAAGCGGCAATCTGCTCGATGTCCTTGAGCCTTTTTGACGAAAGATCGGCTATTTTCCGGCGGGAATACTCGATTGCCTGTTCCCTGCTGCTGATGACGTTGCGGGTTGCGTAAAGTTTTTCCTGAAAGGCGAAGATAAGGGCTTCTTGTTCCATGACGTCCGTCTTCAGTTCCTCCCGCGCTGTTTCCAGCGAGAGCAACCTTGTGCGCAGTCCGGTAATTTTGTCCTGGAGGGCGATTTTCTCCTCTTCGCGGGCGATTCGCGCTTCGTCGAGCTCAAAACAGGTTTGCAGGGCGACCTTCAGCTCGGCGTCTTTCAGGGATTGTTTTAAGGCTTTATATTGTTCGGCCCTTTTGGCCTGGCGGGACAAGCCGTTTAATTGGGCCTTTACCTCGCGCAGGATATCGTTGACGCGGAGGATGTTTTCCTGGGTGGCCTCCATCTTGCGGAGGGCGAATTCCTTGCGGCTCTTGTATTTGGAGATGCCGGCCGCCTCTTCTATAAATTGCCGTCTTTCTTCAGGTTTGGCCTCGACAAGCGAGGCGACACTGTTCTGTTCGACAAGCGAGTAGGTTCTGGCGCCGATGCCTGTGCCCATGAAAAATTCCCGGACGTCGAGAAGGCGGCAGGGGACCTTGTTGATGGTGTATTCGCTTTCCGCTTCGCGGAAGATGCGGCGGGTGATCATCACTTCGCTGCTGTCGGCGTAGTTGCCGGGGAACTTGTTCTCGTCGGCGGCAAGGATCATTGAGACCTCCGCCATTCCGACCGCAGAGGCTTCCTCTGAGCCGTTAAAGATGACGTCGTCCATCTTTTTGCCGCGCAGGGTCTTGACCCGTTGCTCCCCCATGACCCAGCGGATGGCATCGGCGATATTGCTTTTGCCGCAGCCGTTGGGGCCGACGATGCCGCTGATCCCGGGCGAGAAATCAAGGACAACCTTGTCCCGGAATGATTTAAAACCAATTATTTCCAGTCTTTTCAGTTTCATGGGGCGAGTCTAAAATATTCCGTCCAACAGGGCGCCGCAAGCGGGGCAGGCGGTTCCCTGCAGGTCGTTCCTTTCAATGGAAAATCCGTAACGCGCGATTAACAGATGGCCGCACTTGGAACAGAGGGTGTTCTCCCCGCTGTCTCCGGGGAGATTGCCGCTGTAAACGTATTTGAGACCGGCAGTCTTCCCCGTTTCAACGGCGCGGTTGATCTCTGCCGCAGGCGTTGCCGGCGTGTCCGTCATCAGATATTGCGGATGAAAGCGGCTGACATGCCAGGGAGTTTCCTTGCCCAGCGAGGCGACAAAGGCGGCGATGTCCTGGAGCTCCTGAGCGCCGTCGTTGAGATTCGGGATGAGCAAAGTTGTTACCTCCAACCATACGCCGAGCTCCTTCAGCGTACGCAAGCTGTCGAGTACCGGTTGAAGCCGGCCGCCGCAGTATTTGCGGTAAAAATCGTCCCGGAAAGACTTCAAATCGACGTTTGCCGCATGCAGGCAAGGGGACAGCAGCTTCAGCATTTCGGAAGTCATGAAGCCGTTCGTGACGAAGATATTTTTGAGGCCGCTTACCGCGGCTATTTTTGCCGTGTCGAGAGCGAATTCAAAAAATACCGTCGGTTCAGTGTAAGTATATGAAATACTTTTAGAACCTGTCAGTATTGCCATTGCGACGATTTGCGCCGGGGTTCTGCTTCTGCCGACGATTTCATCTTTTTCCCTCGGCATCTGGGAAATTTCGGAGTTCTGGCAGAAGGAACAGCGGAAGTTGCAGCCCGCCGTGGCGAGCGAAAAGGTGTGGGAGCCGGGCAGGAAGTGAAAAAGTGGTTTTTTTTCAACAGGATCGACGTTTTCGGCAATTGTTTTCCCATAGACGAGGCTATAGAGGATTCCCTCCCGGTTCTCCCTGACGCCGCAGATTCCCCGGTCATCGGGGGCGATCCGGCAGCGGTGGGCGCAGAGTCCGCATCTGATGTAATTTTGCTCCTCTTTTTCGTACAAAAGCGCTTCATGAACCATGTTCTTTGTTCCCTTAAATCGTCGGCAGACCCTTGCCCCCTGATTGTCTGACTACGCCGTGCGCCGGTTCCCCTCCTTGGGCAAGAACGGCCGGTTTTCGGATGACGTCCTGAATCGTTATCAGTGAAAAGGTTACGGAAAAGCAGAGGCCGATAAAGGCGCCGAACGGGTTCTTCATGACCGGGATCTGTTCTTCCAGCGTTGCGGCGGCGTCATAGAATCCCCAGGGAAGGAAGATGACGCTGCCCCACGCTATGCGCACGCCGGGCAAATGCTGCCTGATCATTCCGGAGAGGGAAGGGATATGGAAATAGCGACATTTAGGCTCTTGCGGAACAGAAAAAACGTTGGACAAAAGCCCCTGGATGCCGAGCAGCGAATAACGGTTCATGGCGCCGATGAAAACCCGTCCCCGGCAGACGCGAATGGCCTCGGCAATGGCCAAAGCGGGATTTTTCATGTATTCGAGGGATGTAACCATTGTCACAATATCGAACTCGTTGTCGGAAAAAGGCAGCTCTTCCGGATCGCCAAGGTGGAGATCGGCGCGGTTTTCCAGCCTCTTTCTGGTCTCATCGAGGTGGGACGGGCAGGAATCTATTCCGGTTGCCAGGCATCCCTTCTGGCGAAAGAGGTGAAGGTTTGCCCCGTCGCCACAGCCGATATCGAGGAGGTGTTCCCCGGCATGGGGGGCGCTCAAATCCAGAATAAGGCTTTTTATCCTCCCGTCCAGATACTGGCGGGCCGGCGTTATCCGCCGATCGTGGACATCTCTTTCACGCATTTTTTTCTATAGTTCCCGTCGTTTGCAATTTTGTGGCGCTCAGGTTTTTTGGCGATGGCCCCTTCGATGATATCTTTCAGATCGGAATCGGAGCAGCCCGACCTTAAAGGCCCCCGCAGGTCGGTTTCGTAATCGGAAAGCAGGCAATTCCGGAGCTGTCCGTCGGAGGTCAGTCGCAGCCGGTTGCAGGAACTGCAGAAATTGTGACTGATGGCGCTGATCAGACCGATGAGTCCCTTGCTTCCGGCAAGACGATACATATCTGCCGGCCCGTCCGCTTCATCGCCCTGTCTTTTTACCTGTTCGAGCTTGCCGATGGCAGCAATTCGCTTCTTGATCAGGTCGTTGGACAGAAAGCGTCCGTCGCTTTCAATCCCTGCATCTCCGAGCGGCATCAGTTCGATGAAGCGGATTTGCAAGGGATTGTCAATGGTGAGACGGGCAAAGTCCAGTATTTCGTCGTCGTTAAATCCCTTTATGGCTACTATGTTGATTTTAATCGGTGAAAATCCCACCTGCCGGGCCTTTTCTATCCCGTCGAGCACGGTCTGCAGGTTTCCCTGCCTGGTAATTTCCCGATATTTCTCCGCGTTCAGGGAATCCAAACTGATATTGATCCGGCCTATTCCCGCATGGAATAGATCAGCCGCAAACTCTTTCAGCAGGATGCCGTTTGTTGTCATGCTGATATCGCTCAACTTGCCGATTGTCCCGAGGGATTTGACAAAATCCACTATTCCCCGGCGAACAAGCGGTTCGCCCCCTGTTAACCGGACTTTGCAGATGCCCACCTCCGAGGCAATGCGAATGATTCGGTGAAGCTCCTCATAGGTAAGGATGTCTTCGTGACGCAGGCAGGAAATCCCTTCGGTGGGCATGCAATAAATGCAGCGGAGGTTGCATCTGTCGGTGACGGAAACGCGCATGTAGTTTATATTACGATCATATTGGTCAACCATTGGCTGTTGTATCTCCTTTTACAGGAAGCACTCCAAGCTTCCATGGACTGCGTGCACCCCTAACATAGTTTTGCGGTTGTTACAAGGAGGATGCCATCCCAGAATCCACCACCAGTTTTGCAGCATGTCGGGTTCTCGATTCTTAGACGAGGATTTTTGACTTAACCAGCCCGTCTTTTCAGGCTAAAAATTGCCATTTTTGCCGAACCCCGGTAAAACTGCCCTGTCCAGGGCGCCCAAGGGGTAAAAGAGGCGCAAATCGGCATTAAGATGAGTTTTGAATCAAAATTCCTCCTGTTTTTGCAATGGCGCCCGTCTATGCAATCGGCTAACCCGAAGGAGACGGGCAAAGCGCCATAATCCTCTGCCTTGCCTTTATCAACAACTCCGAGGCGGGACTGCCTTTAACCAGACGGATGATCATCTCCCGGGATCTCTCGACAATGCGGCAGGGAACATGGATCAGTGAAAACCGAATCGCCTTCATCCTTCTGGACATCCATGACTCTCCCAATGCAAATCGTTTCATCATGTTATGCAGGTTAAGCGCCAACATCATGCTCCACCACCAGGCGCCATTCTCGCCGAAATCATCCGAAGGAAGTTTTCCTCCGGCCAAATCCTCCTTCATAACCGAGTGCGCCTCTTCCGACTTCCCGCAACGCTCCCTCTGCCAGTGAATTAACCTTTCCCCTTCCCAATCCATGTTTGTCACCAAACCAAATAACTTGTACCGCCGGGAATCTGTCAGCATGGTCTAAAAGGGAAACAACTGCCCCGAGGTCTCCATGCCCGGTAATTCCGCCGAACCCATCTTTTCCCGAATTGCCAGATACCGATAGACCGGCGCATTCTTGCTGTTGCCAATTGCGGAAGGAACAAAACACACTTCAGCCCATTGCTGATTTGTCTCTATCCGCTTCCCGTCAAACTCTTCGTATATGGGTTGCCAATCCTTATCCTCGGCTTCCAATACCGACTTCTTGAACTCCGACGTCACGTCACAGCCTATCGCAAACTCAATCCGCCCAAAACGTTCGTTCTTCTCTTCTTCGCAGTAACGAAGTAGTTCGTGCTGGTAGCCAGCCGTATCCAAACGGAGACGCACTTTTTTTACGTCTGCGGGCAATAAGGCCATTGATTCTCTCAATACACGCAACTGCTCATAGCCGGCCGGTACATTCCCATCCCTGAATTCCGTATGCAGAACCAATCGATGTTCCGCCCACCACGTATTCAAAGGCTGATAGGCCTTGAATCCCTTATAACTCTATAACGCATCCACCTTCGTCGTCTCCACCAGCGTGGTATCTTGATCCAATGTCGCGATCTCATGGGGATTGCACCGTTGCGCATAGCCGATCATCTCTGCGTTTATCTTCGCCAATCCCTGAAGGTTTCCATTCGCCGCCGGTATGAATGCCTTCTGGTCACTTGTCTTGCGCAGCTTCTCCTGATCCCCGTCATGAAAAGCTGCCAAATAACGAAAAACTGCACTCGGTGAGGCGATACACCGCTTTTGTTCCTTCCGCCACCGATGCTCTAACTCCCGCCGTTGTGCTCGCTTTAGCCCACTTTGCTCTATCCGACGCAAACCCCTGCAAAAACCGGAATCACCCTCCAACTTCACCAAATCATCGACGCAATCTCCTCCGGCAAGATTCAACAAGATCAGTGACAGAACTATCTGGCTATCCGTCCAGCCCTGGCGCTTGATGTGTAAATGCTTCTCTATGATCTCCGGAAGCCGCATCGTAGTCGCCAAATCCAAATAAACCGGCAAACCTCCCAAGGCTGTCATCCCGCTATCTTTTTTCTCTTCTTCGTACTTGAATGGAAGAACACCTTGTGCCATAATCCCTGCACCCCGTTGATGATAGTTTTTGTTTCGCAAAAACACTCTATCACCTTGATTTATCAAGATCAACGAGGTCTTTTATTCGTTTTGATGGTGAATCACGGCCTTCTTATCCAAGTTGCTATTTTTAGTCAAAACAATTATGAAACCGCTCGCGGGTCGCAGCGCCCGTTGATGCCTTATCTGTTAAGTTGATATTATCTTGATTTATTTTTGCAGATATGACCATCTTTAAGCACAAGTTGATAAACAATGGAGGAGAGAAACAGTATGTTGGAGCTGATGAGAAAAAGAAGAAGCATCCGGAAATTCAAGAAGGAGCGAATTGACCAGACAAAAATAGACGATCTGAAAGAGGCGGTATTGCGGGCGCCTTCTTCCCGGGGAGTCAAGCCGTGGAAATTTTACTTCGTGCAGGATGCCGGGGTTATCGAGAAGCTGTCCCGCAGCAAGGACAGCGGTTCCGCGTTTCTGAAAGACGCTGCCCTCGCGGTGGTGGTCTGTGGCGACGAAACCGCCTCCGACGTGTGGATCGAGGACTGTTCCATTGCCGCGACTATCGTGCACCTGACCGCGGCAAGCCTGAATCTGGGGAGCTGCTGGATCCAGATAAGAAACCGGCGGCACAACGCGGAGGTGAGCTCCGAAGATTATGTGCGTAAAGCCCTGGGCATCGAAAGCCCGTTCCGGGTTTTAGCAATCGTCGCCATCGGGCTCCCCGATGAGTTCAAGAACAGCCACCCCTACGAGAGTCTCGAACAGGATAAGGCAATCTTCCTATGAAGGATGGTTCTGCGCTATTGTCGCAGAGTCTCAGGAAGGTCTTGGATTTTGGTTGCCTGTGAGGGCGGCTGCTGAAAACCTGAGCAATGCTCCCGGCCAATCCTAACCATCGCTCCCCTGGACCCTTGTCCTGCGCCGCTTTCGAACTTTACTTCAAGGTATTGACGGCTGGAATGGAGAATTAAAGATTTTTAACTGATCTGGTTTTTACTATGAAACTGCATGAGCATGAAGCGGCGGAAATTTTTTCGACCTTCGGCATACGGACACCCGAAGGAGCGCTTTGCGCCACCACCGACGAGAGTGTCTTGGCGGCTGAAAAAATCGGCTTGCCGGTGGTTCTCAAGGCACAGGTTCTGACCGGTGGACGCGGGCTGGCCGGTGGAGTCAAAATGGCCGGGAGTTACGAAGAAGTCCGCTCTGGTGCAACGTCACTGCTGAACTCAACGCTGCGGGGAAACAGGGTAGGAAAAATTCTGGTTGTACCCAGGATAGATTATTATCAAGAGCTGTACCTGGGGATAACCATAGACGGGTTTAGCGGATGTCCCACGATAATGGCAAGTTCCCGGGGGGGAATGAATATTGAAGAGGTGGCCCGGCTGGTCCCGGGTGAAATATTGTCTCTGCAAATCGATGTCGAACGGGGTCTTTTCGCCTTTGAAGCCAGGAAACTTTTGACAGAGGCAGGATTTCCGGCGAAACAAATCCAGGACTGCGCGGATACGGTGCTACGGCTTTATCGGGTGTTTCAGCAATACGACGCCCTGGTGGCAGAAATCAATCCCCTGGTTGTCTGTAGCGATGAAAAACTGATGGCGCTGGATGCCAAGCTGGAAATAGATGACTCCTCCCTTTTCCGCACCGGCCGGCGTCTCCCCGGAGATCGTGACCGGGGTGCGAGCATACTGGAAAGACTGGGGCGAGAGACTGGCGTCACTTACGTCGAACTTGATGGGGATATCGGCATAATTTCTTCCGGCGCAGGCCTGGGAATGGCAACCATGGACATCATTGGTCAGCGCATGCAACCGGCCAACTTCCTGGAAACGGGGGGAGGAATTACCGAGGAGCTTCTTTACAACACCATGCACCTCGTCCTGAAGAAAAAGGGGCTCCGGGCGGTCTTTATCAACCTCTACGGCGGCATCAACCCGATCCACGAGGGGGCCAAAGGGATCGTCCGCTACCTCCGGGAACATGAGGTCAGAATCCCGGTGGTCGCCAAGGCTCTGGGGAACAGACAGGAAGAGACCTGGGACATTCTCTGCTCTGGGGGTGTCCATGTGGTGACTGACGTGGCAACCGAAAGCGCCGTTGAAAAGTTGATAGAACTGCTGAGACAAAGGAATTCTTGAAAGGAAAATGTATCCTGAACTGACACGGATCAAGAGACAATGAGCATTCTTCTAAATAAAAACACACGGGTGCTGGTGCAGGGGATCACCGGCAAGATCGGGACAGCGCAAACACACTGGATGCTGGCATACGGAACCAACATCGTCGCCGGGGCGACCCCCGGCAAGGGAGGCAATACTGTGGAAGGCATCCCGGTGTTTGATTCGGTGCGGGAAGCCAGAGAAAGAACCGGCGCGGAAGCATCGGTGTTTTTTGTCCCTGCCCCCTTTGTGCTGGACGCTTTTGTAGAGACCGTCGATGCCGGCATCAATCTGATCGTGGTGGTCCCGGAACACGTCCCGGTTCATGATGCCATGAGGATGAAGGCCTATGCCCGCCGACATGAAAGCCGGGGGTTGTTTGCCCTGGGCCCCACCACACCGGGAATTCTTACCGCCGGAGAGGCAAAGATGGGAATTATGCCGGCTTCCCTGTTTAATCCGGGAAGCATCGGCATAATTTCACGCAGCGGAACCCTCTCCTATGAGATGGCCGGCATTCTCTCCCATGCGGGTTTTGGACAGAGTACAGTTGTGGGGATGGGGGCCGATCCGGTCGCCCTGGCGTCATTGAGCATGATTCTGGAACAGTTCGAAAACGACCCCGCAACCAGGGGCGTCGTCGTCGTGGGTGAAGTCGGGGGCGCCCAGGAAGAGGAAGCAGCCCAGTTCATTTTGGAAAAGATGAAGAAGCCCGTTGCCGCCTACATTGCCGGACGCTTTGCCCCCGAAGGCAAGCGCATGGGCCATGCCGGCGCGATCATCAGGGGCTCCCAGGGCACATTTGCCAGCAAAATTCAGGCGTTTCAAGACGCCCATGCAACCATTCTTAAATCTCCGATCGAGGTTGTGGAATGGGCGCAAAATGTAGGATGAAGATATTTGACAAACCCGTCACTCCGGTCCCCGATGGATTGCTTGACATATCCAGCAGGCGCTGTAGATATGCCGCGGTTTTTCAGTCTTTTGCCGTTCAAGCCGTTCGCAAGATATCTCTTGACAGCAAAAGAACGTTTTCATATACCCGCCCAAAGAGGCGCTTGAGCTTTATCATAGATCAGTAAAGAATATCGCTACACGAAAATCTGGTCGGTTCGGAAATCATAGGGCAGGGGTTCCTGTCTGAAGAATGATTGATTAACTGTTCAAGAAAAGAGGTGACATCTTGGGACAGGAAGTGAAACTGATGCAGGGCAATCAGGCAATGGCAGCCGGCGCCATTTATGCGGGGGCCCGATTTTTTGCCGGTTATCCGATAACGCCCTCTTCGGAAATAGCCGAAGAATGCTCCAAGGTAATGCCCAGGATTGGCGGCATTTACATGCAGATGGAGGACGAGATTGCAAGCATCGCCGCAGTCATCGGGGCATCGCTGGCCGGGGCAAAATCCTTTACGGCCACAAGCGGACCCGGGTTTTCGCTGATGCAGGAGAATCTGGGACTGGCCGTCATGGGAGAAGTCCCCTGCGTGGTGATAAATGTTCAGCGTCGCGGCCCCAGTACAGGCCTCTCCACAAAACCGGCTCACGGCGACGTTATGCAGCTCCGGTGGGGAAGGCACGGGGACCAAAGCGTGATTGCCCTCTGTCCGGCTACTGTTGCAGAATGTTTCACGATGACGGTAGCCGCCTTTAATTTCGCCGAAAAATTCCGCGTCCCGGTGATCGTTGCCCCGGATGAGATTGTCGCCCACATGCGGGAACCCGTCTCACTCCCCGAACCAGGCGAGCTTGAGGTCGATGACCGTAAGAAACCCGCCGGCCCGCCTGAAGACTACAAACCATTTGTGGCGGATGACGATGGCGTTGCCCCGCTTGCATCCTATGGGAGCGACTATGTTTTCCATATCTCGTCTTCGATGCACGGACCGGACGGACGCAGCAACAACGATCCCGCCAATGCCGAATGGCGGATTGCGCAACTGCACCGGAAGTTGGAAATGCACCGGCACGAGATCGTCATCACAAAAAATTTCGCCACGGAAGACGCCGATGTCCTGCTGATCTCCTATGGAGCGCCCACGCGCGCCAGTCGGGCCGCGGCGCTGGAAATGCGCAAGCGCGGGATCAAAGCCGGCGTCCTGCAGTTGCTCACCCTCTGGCCATTTGCAGATGAAGAGGTGGAGGCGCTTGCGGGAAGGGCAAAAACCGTGATCGTCCCGGAAATGAACTACAGCGGCCAGATGGCCGGCGAGGTGCAACGCTTTCTGGGAAGGGGGTCCGATCTCCGCAAGGTCAACAGTTACAACGGAGAAGTAATAACTCCCCAGGATATTATGAAGGCGATCTTGTAATCAGAACAGGAGGGCATCGTGTCTCATGCGACAGGACTGGCATATCTGAAAGAGGGGGTTTTGCCCCACATGTGGTGTTCCGGCTGCGGAATTGGCGTTATGCTGGGGGCGCTGCTGCGGGCGTTCGAGGAGCTGGGCTATCGAAACGCCGACACCGTTGTCGTCACCGGGATCGGGTGTACCGGAAAGGCCGATGATTATCTGGTAACCAACGCCCTGCACACGACACATGGCCGCGCCCTTGCCTATGCCACGGGGATAAAGGCATTCAACCCGAAGCTGCATGTTGTCGTTCTGATGGGGGATGGCGACAGTGTAACGATCGGCGGCAATCACTTTATTCATGCGGCGCGAAGAAATATCGATCTGACTGCCATTGTCATCAATAACTTCAACTACGGCATGACCGGGGGACAGGTTTCCGCAACCACGCCGGGGGGCAGCTTTACCAGCACCACTGCCTGGGGAAACCCGGAAAGGGACTTCGATATATGCGCACTGGCGGAGGTTGCCGGCGCCAGTTATGTGGCGCGGGAAACGCCTTACCACGGATGGGAGATGAAGGAACTCATCAAAGAGGCCCTGAACAAGAAAGGGTTCTCCGTTGTCGAAATTTTCAGTCCCTGCCCGACCCATTTCGGCAAAAACAACGAAATGAAGGGGACCCGGGAAATGCTCGACTGGTTCAGAAGGAGGAGCATGACCGTGGAGCAGTATAGAAAATTAAGCGCGGCTGAACAGGCTTCCCATTTCCCGATTGGCAAGCTGGTTGACAGGGATGTCCCTGATTTTAATGCGCGTTATGAAGAGATCAGGAGCAGGGCCGGCAACGGCAAGGCTTAGGAGGGCGCGAAGAGAAATGACTGAAAGCAAAGAGAGATATGAGATCATTCTGGCCGGATCAGGAGGTCAGGGGCTGGTGCTTGCCGGCATCATGCTGGGCGAAGCCGCGGTTCTGGAGGGTAGGAATGTGGTGCAGACACAGTCCTACGGCATTGCCAGCCGCGGGGGACTTTCGCGGGCAGAGGTTATTATCGATCGCGAGGAGATTATCTATCAGCAGGTTCAGAAACCGGACATTATTCTGGCGCTTACGGAAGAGGCCTTTGAGAAGTACTCGGGGTTAGCGAAACAGGGCGCCCTCGTCTTTTATGACACGACGCTTGCAAAACCCCGGAAAGGGAAAAATCTTGCCGGCCATCCCTTCACCAAAATCGCCAGTGATCTCGGAAATGTGGCGTCTGTAAACATTTTGTCTCTGGGGGCGATGACCGCCTCGGTCCCGATGGTGAAGACCGAAAGCCTGATCGCTGTAATCCGCAAGCGTTTTCACGGAAAGGCCCTGGAGATGAATCTGAAGGTATTGCAGGTAGGCGCACAACTGATTTGAGGTGAAAGGAGAGCAAGCAGCGTGGGAGCCATGAAAAGCAGCAAGCCGTTCACGGCGCCGTGCCAGGAGGCATGTCCGGCAGGGATTGATGTACCCGGGTATATCAGGAATATCCGGGATGGCCATTTTGGGAAGGCCCTGGACGTGATAAGGGCCCGGATACCCTTTCCGTCTGTCTGCGGTTACGCCTGTGTTCATCCCTGCGAGACGAAGTGCTCAAGGAGCCAGTTTGACGAACCCATAGCCATCCGGATGCTGAAAAGGGTCGCAGCAGAAAAAGGGGAAAGTAAACAGCGGGGAATCACCCGGAGGTCCCCGACCGGAAAGAAGATTGCCGTCGTCGGTTCCGGCCCCTGCGGCCTGACAGCCGCCCACTATCTGAACATGCTGGGGCATCAGGCAACTGTTTATGAAAAGCTCCCGCTGCCGGGCGGAATGTTGCGCTACGGCATCCCGGACTATCGCCTTCCCGCAAAAACAGTGGAGCGGGATATAGCGTTTATCCGCAACGGCGGGGTCGAAATCATCACGAACGCGACAGTCTCTTCTGCCGAGGCATTGCAAAAGCAGGGATATGATGCGGTTTTTGTGGCGACCGGCGCATGGACGCCTTCCAAGTTGGGGATACCGGGTGAAGAGTCGCCCCGGGTTATAGACGGCCTTGCCTTTCTGATGCAGGTTAACGAGGGAAAGCGCCCGGACATTGGCCGGAAAATTATCGTCGTGGGAGGAGGCAATACGGCCATCGACGCCGGCAGGGCTGCCATCCGCCTCGGCTCTGAGGTAATCCAGCTCTATCGGCGCACTTCCTCCGAAATGCCTGCCAACGCCGAGGAGGTGTCCGAGGCGATAGAGGAGGGCGTACGGATCGACTATCTGACGGCGCCCGTGAGGATAGAGAAGAATCGGGCGACCTGCATCCGCATGAGCCTGGGAGACTGCGACGCCAGTGGCAGGCCCACACCGACGCCGATCGCAGGGAGCGAATTTCAGTTATCCTTTGACACGCTGATTGCGGCTGTCGGACAGCATGCCGATGCGACTTCGGTAAACCTGCCGGGGGAAAAAGATGGAACTGTCTGTGCGGAGCAGGCCAGCCTGTCCACCCGGAAGAGCGGAATCTTTGCCGGGGGCGATGTGGTAACAGGTCCTTCAACCATCATCGCTGCCATTGCGCAGGGGAGGCAGGCCTGCATCTCCATTGACCGTTTTCTGGGCGGCGCGGGGATCATTCCGGAGTTTCTGCCGGAGCAAACGGATGTGGAACCTCCCGAGGAGTCGCCTCGCGGCGCACAAAGACAGGCGGTCCGCAGAATTGCCCTGAATAAGCGCATCTCAACATTCGATACGGTGGAACATGCCTACACGGGGGAAAAAGCTGCGGCAGAGGCGTCGCGCTGCCTTAGCTGCGACCTTCGTAAATTTGACGTTATTATCAATGACCTGGTCTGCAAGGACTGCGGGTACTGCCAGGAGGTATGCCGTTTCGATATTTTCCAACAATCCGCTGATTTCAACCCGAGCGGCTACCTGCCGGCAGTCGCCGTGAATCGCGATCGCTGCGTCGCCTGCCTTCGCTGCCTCTATATATGCCCGGATTTCGCCATCACGATCCGGGAAAGGAACCTCGAAAAGATTTGATTGTTTAGGAGCTTGCAAAAACATTTTTACGTAGCAACAAGGAATCCAAACCCACAATTGAAAAGGAGGAAACAATGGAGATGAGATTTACGATGAGGTTTTTGGCGGTCACGGCGGCCGCCGCTCTGCTCGGGGCCGGCATTGCGTCGGCGGAACCCCTTAAGATGATGACCGGCCCGCAGGGAGGGTCATGGTATCCGTTGGGCGGCGCTATCCAGAACATTGTAGAAAAAAATGTTCCCGGCGTAAAGATGATGATACTTCCGGGCGCGGGAATTTCCAACGTCAAGGGCGTACAGACAGGCAAAGCCGATTTCGGGTTCGGCAATTCCGTATCCACCGTTGACGGCGTCCACGGACGCGCCCCGTTTGATGCAAAAACCGACAATGTTTACCAGCTTGCCACCCTCTATTTCCAGTATTTCCACATGGTCTCGCTGACAGATTCAGGGATAAAAACCCCCGGCGATCTCGGGGGCAAGTCATTGACAACCCAGCAGAAGGGCAACACCGGCGAGCAGATGACACGCCAGACGCTTCAGGTCTATGGGCTTGGCTACGAGAAGCTTGCCAAGGTAAGTTTCGGCTCCTATAACGATTCGGTTGAACAGATGAAGGATGGTCACGCCCAGGTTTACACGCTCATCACGACCGTTCCCGCCTCGTCGGTGATGGATCTGGCGAGTGCCCGCGACATTACCGTTCTCGAAATCCCGAATGAAAAACTCAAGGCGCTGCAGAAGATAAACGGCGGCTATGACAAACGCATCATCAAGGCCGGCACCTATCCCAAACAGGCCAAAGATGTTCAGACCATCGGAACATGGACGCACCTGATGGTCAGCGGCAAGGTACCGGAAGAAACTGTTTACAAAATCACCAAGGCCCTGGCCGAAAACGTAACGGCCCTGGGCTATGTGGTACAGGCGGTCAAAGGACTCACAGTGCAGGATATGGCTACTGACGTCGGAGTCCCCTATCATCCCGGCGCTCTCAAGTATTACAAGGAAGCAAAAGTGATAAAGTAGCGGGAAACGCCGGTCCGCGGATTGCCCCTCTGCGGATCGGCATTTTCGTCAGTTCATTGCAGCCTCGAGGAGAAACCTGTGTCATTTCAGAACATAATCAAAAAAATTATCCTGACGCTTGCAGTCGGCATGTCGACATATCACCTGGCGGTTGCCTATATGGGCCCGCCTGAAGCGTATTTTTTTCGCGGCGCCCATCTTCTGTTCGCGCTGGCACTGACGTTTCTCGTCAATCCTACGTTCCGACGGCAGGGTGAAGAAAAACGGGCGGGTGTTCTCGATTTCCTGCTGGTTGGCCTCTCTGTGGTGACAATAGGTTATCTGTGGTTGAATATTCCCTATCTTTACAACCGCTTTGTTTATGTCGATGATCTGAGAACCATAGACCTCGTATTCGGCTCGCTCTTTATCGTGCTGGTTTTGGAGGCCACGCGCCGGGTGATCGGCCTGGCGCTGCCGATTACCGCCCTCATTTTCATTTTCTATGCCCTGTTTATTGCCAAGGTGCGCTTCGAATCGTTGATAGAGATCAATTATCTGACCACTGAAGGGATATTCGGTATCCCGCTCAATGTCTCGGCAAGCTACGTCATCCTGTTTATCCTGTTCGGCTCCCTCGTCGAGCGTAGCGGGACTGGCAAGTTGTTCATGGATTTTGCGCTGAGCCTGACCGGACATTCAGTCGGCGGGCCGGCGAAGGTTTCGGTTATAACCAGCGGCATGTTCGGGACAATTTCCGGCAGCGCGGTGGCCAACGTAATGACGACCGGTACATTCACCATCCCGCTGATGATGCGCCTGGGCTACCGACCTGCCTTTGCCGGGGCAGTCGAGGCGGTGGCATCTACCGGCGGCCAGATTATGCCTCCGATAATGGGCGCCGCGGCCTTTGTCATGGCAGAGTTTCTGGGCATGAGCTATATCAAGGTAGCCGGGTATGCGCTGATTCCGGCTCTTCTTTACTATGCCGCCGTTTATGCGGCCGTTCATTTCGAGGCAAAACGCACGGGAATGATGGGCCTGCCCAAGGAAGAACTTCCCAATTTCTGGACAGTGATTAAAGAGAGGGGTCATTTGTTTATTCCCCTCTTTATCATTGTCGGTGTGCTAATCGCTGGTTTCAGCGCCCCCTATTCCGCACTCTGGGGGATCATCTCGGTGATTCCGGTGGCAATGATGCGCAAGAGCACCCGACGGGAAATCAACATCAAAAGACTGATCTCCGCACTGGAGTCCGGCGCCTTAAACACGCTGGCAGTGGCGATGGCCTGTGCCTGCGCAGGGATCGTTATAGGAGTAATTGCCCAAACGGGGCTGGGGCTCTCTTTTACCGGCCTGGTTCTTACCGTCGCGGAGTACAACCTTATCCCGGCTCTAATGCTCACAATGGTTGCCGGCATCATTCTCGGCATGGGATTGCCCACCACCCCGGCCTACATCATCCAGGTCGCCCTGTTGGTGCCGGCGCTCATCAAGCTGGGCATTGTCCCGATAGCGGCCCACCTGTTCGTGTTCTATTTTGCCATTCTTTCAGCTATAACGCCACCGGTAGCCCTTGCTGTTTACGCCGCGATCGGACTCTCCCGGTCTTCCATGTGGGAAACAGGATGGGCGGCCGTAAAATTGGGTGCTACGGGCTACATTGTGCCTTTCATGTTCGTTTTTTCGCCTTCCCTGCTCTTGATTGGCGCCTGGTCAGAGGTAGGTCTTGCCGTTGTCACCGCTCTTATTGGCGTTATCAGCCTCGCTGGCTCGCTGCACAGCTTTTTCCTTGATCACCTGAAGGCATGGGAGCGCATCGCTCTTATCGTTGCGGCGTTTTTACTGATAAAACCCGGTGGGCTCACAGATATAATAGGTTTCGCTTTGATGGCGTCGGTCATCATTATCCATTATCTCGGGAAAATGAGAGCGAAGAAAGCCCGAACTACGTGATTCCTTAAGCGGCGACATTGGCTTCTGAGCGGGTGGAAAGCCATACAGAAGATCACCCCGTTACAAATCCGGGCAGCTCATCGGAATGTTTAAAATCGGTGATCTGCCCGGACGTTTTTTAAAGCTATTGTCGATCCATTCCACAATTGTCATTCCACGGGGAAAGGAATTGCCAGCTCGCGGCCAAGGGCAAGGAAATCTTGCACCACCTGCTCGGGAATCGGTATCCCCTCAGCGAGGCGCTCTTTCTTCATATCGAATTCGATTTCACCGGGAATGTATATTCGTTTTACACCATCCGCCCTGGGCGAGTCCTTGATCTCTTGCAGCGACTTGTCTATGGCAGCCGTAAACTCCGGCAGATCCATGAAACTATCGACATTCACTGCCGCAAAGATGCTCCCCACATCCGTCGGATCGACCATGTTGTCCGCGAGAAACCCGGGGAAGTGGGGCCCGTAGTTCGAACCTGTCAGGATGCCGCAGAGCAAATCAACCGCGAGCATGAGGCCATAACCCTTGTAACCGCCAATAGGGGCAAGCAGCCCCCGCATGGCAACCTGCGGGTCTGTGGTAGGAACGCCGTTGTCATCGAATGCCCAGCCCGGTTCCAATGGTTTGTTCTGCTTGGCATAAAGTACGATGCGGCCGCGGGCGACCACGGTTGTCGCCAGATCCATGACCATCGGCATCTCCTTATCTGCAGGAATCGCAATCGCTATGGGGTTTGTGCCGAACAAGGCCTTGCGGCCCCCTGTGGGGGCAACCGCTGCCGGGGCGTTGGTCGAGCTGAAGCCGATCATGCCATGGGGCAGGGCCTTCATGGCCCAGTAGGCGGCCATCCCATAGTGGTTGGAGTGAGAAACGGCAGTAAAGGCAACCCCGGTCTTCCCGGCCTTTTCAATCGCCATCCGCATGGCAAGATTGGCGCCCACCTGTCCGATGCTGTTGTTGCAGTCAATAAGAGCCGTAGATGCCTTTTCCCGGACTACAACCAGCTTGCTTTTCGCGTTCACCACCCCCCTCCGGATGCGCTCTACGTAAACACAGAGCATCCGGGTAATCCCATGGGTATCGACCCCCCGGAGGTTGGCCTCAATCAGCGAGTCGGTGAGGAGCGCTGCTTCATCCCGATCTACGCCTATTGCCTCGAACACCTGCTGAGTCCAGCTCCGCAGCTTCTCCGCCGGGAACATGATTCCGCTTTCAACACTTGGCATTTCTTGATCTCCTTTTCCGGAAGTGGTTTTCGGGAAGGTTCTCCCTTTTGCAGGCTACTATATGAGTAAGTTTTTCATATGTCAAGCTGACGTAAGGCGGTAGCGCGACCCATTGTTCGCCAAAAATGGCAAAAATGGGATGATATTTTCAGATAGCATGGCCCTCCCTCCCAGAAGCTGGTCGTGTAAATAGATGTGGTACTGCTTCACCGGTTTGCGGCAATCGCAGGGCTTCTCGTATTTTTTGCCTTTTTTGGAAGTAAGCTCACGAGATGAAGCGGATGTCTCCTCTGAAAATTACGCGGTAAAAAAAGACGTATTTGAAGTTGATATTTTGGGAAAATTGTTGCACAAGAGGGAGTCTTCACGGGCGGCTCCTCCCTGTCGGACGTTTCTATTTGTTCTTGACACGCTTAAAATATATTCTCATTATGGCCGCCAACAACGGGCAAATCGCCGTGGCGCGTAAGACAGCGAACCCAGGATTCATGGATTCGAGCTCATTGCTTCAGGCAGCGCGCTTCCGGCCGCGATTGAGATTGATGGCATCAAGGAGGCATCCCTGCAATGAGAGTGATCGGTGATCTTGTTAAGTATTCCGCACAATATTATCCTGAAAGAATTGCTACAGTCTATAAAAATATCCGCCTGACATACAGAGAATTGAATGAGAGGGTGAACCGTGTTGCCAATGCCTTGCTGCAAAAAGGCATCCGCAGAGGCGATCATGTCGGGATCATTTGCCACACAAGCCACTATTTTCAGGAAATATTATATGGCATAGCAAAAGTCGGGGCTGTTGCCACAACCATAAACTGGCGTTTAACGCCACGGGAAAGTCGTTATATCATCGATGATGCCGATGTAAGGGCCCTGTTCGTTTCCGATAAATACTGGGAAACGGTGAAGACGGTCAAAAGCAGCATCACAAAGGTTGAACTATTCATTCTTATAGGTGAGTCTGTAGAGGGAACGAGCGATTATGAAGAATTTATCGGTCATTCTTCTGAAGAAGAACCTGGGGTGGACATCGCGCCGGAGGATGTCGTCTGGCAAATCTATACAAGTGGGACGACGGGAAATCCCAAAGGGGTTTTATTGACCCACCGGAATATTCTGGCCGATGCTCAGCATAACATCATAGGAAACAGGCTGAACGTGGATAACGCAATATGGCTCAATCCATTGCCCATGTTCCATGTGGCCTCAAAAAATGTTTTTATGGCCGCATACGTACACGCAACCCTCGTGTTGATGGATAATTTTGACATTAAAAGTGTCTGCGAGACGATAGAAAGAGAAAAATGCACGCATCTGCTGACGATAGCGCCAACGATGTGGAAAAGCCTCATGGACTTTGGCGATCTGGAGAAGTACGATTTAAGCACGCTGAAATACGGGAGTTACACGACGGCGCCGATGCCTTTGAGCATCATTAAAAGATTGAAGGAAAAATTCCGCGGGATCACTTTTTTTACAACTTACGGGCTCACCGAAGCCGGCTCATCTTTAACTATTTTACCTGCGGATCAGAATGTAACGGACGGCCCTGATCATTCGCGCAAAAGAATGGGATCGTTGGGAAGGCCCATGTATGGCGTTGATGTGAGAATTGTTGACGACGATGAGAATGACTGTCCCGCAGGCGTCGCCGGGGAGATTATAGGCAGAGGCGACAATATTATGAAAGGCTACTGGAAATTGCCTGAAGAAACGGCTATAGCCCTGAAAAATGGCTGGTTATATACCGGCGACATGGGATATTGGGATGAGTACGGCTATATTTACATGACGGATCGAAAGAAAGATTTGATCATCAGCGGCGGTGAAAATATTACTCCCAAGGAGGTTGAGGATGTTATCCGGGAGATAAAAGGGGTCATGGATGTGGCAGTCATTGGAGTTCCTGACGATACATGGGGAGAATCCGTCAAGGCTGTTGTAATAAAGGACCCCGGGGCTGAATTAACGGCGGAGGACATCATAAATTACTGTGCGAAAAACCTTGCCGGATACAAGAAACCAAAGTCGGTTGACTTTGTGGGTGAATTTCCGAGAAGCCCCGTGGGGAAGATTCTCAAGAAAGAAATCAGGGCAACGTATTGGAAAGGGGCTTGAAAAAATCCAACAACTGCCGACAAATCTTCGCAGATTAAAAAGAGGCAGAAAATGCCCGGAAAAAAACAGCGTGCTTTGCGTACCCCCGAATATCGCTTGACAGCTATAGACAGTTCACCTATATCCACCGCAACGGAGAGCGTTTTGATATTCCGTCAAACCAGCGCCTAACCGGCCCCGGGCTGGTTCGATCTTTCGTTCAGCCCAAAGCAAAGGGAATTACCGCCTGTACGGTGACAAAAGCCTGACGGCAGTTCATTTATCTAAAAAGGCAATGAAGGGCAGAGCGATTGAGGCGATAGCAAAAATGAAACTGGCGAGGGGTTTGTCTCTGCAGCAGTTCCCCAAGCCTGTTCCGGTGGACAATGAAGTGCTTATCCGGGTAAGGCTCTCAGGAATATGCGGGTCAGACCTGAAACTCTACAACCTCGAAACCATGCCCGCACGAAAAATAACATTGCCTGTTATACTGGGACACGAGTTCTGTGGCATCGTTGAAGCCCTGGGCCCCAAAGCGACAAGACTGCAGGTTGGCGATCGCGTGGCAGGAGATCCGCACATCCCCTGCATGGAATGCTATACCTGCCAAACGGGCAATGCCCATATTTGCCCCAATCAAAAAAATGTGGGCAGAACCGTCAATGGGAGTTTTGCCGAATATTTAACTGTCCCGGAGATAAGCGTCAGAAAGGTCCCTGAATCACTCTCTGATTATGAAGTCGCACTATTGGAACCGCTGGGGGTAGCCGTGCATGCGGTTCGTAAAAACGACATCGCCGGCGACAACGTTTTGGTCCTGGGATGCGGCCCCATCGGCTTGATGACGATTGCCGCAGCCAAAGCTTTTGGGGCGGCCCGTGTGTTTGCTACAGGCCGATCCCCCGGGAAGCTGCAAAAAGGGCTTTTGCTGGGAGCCGAGCAGATATTTAACGCAGACGATGCAGATGTCCCCGGAAAAATTCTTTCCCAGGCCGGCGCCTGCGGCATTGGAACCGTAATAGACATGACGGGAAGCGAAGAGGCAATCCAGCAGGGACTCCAAGTGCTGCGCCCCGGAGGCACGATGGTGCTTGCGGGCATTCTCGGAAAAAACATCGCTCTGAACGCCCTTTCCTACAATGTCTATAAGGAGATAAACATTACCGGAGTTTTTGGAAGAAAATTTTGGGAAAGCTGGATATTGAGCGAGCTGCTCCTTGAACAGGGAAAAATCGGAATCGAAGCGATCATGGGGTCAACCTTTAAGGCCGCTGATTATGAAAAGGCCTTCGCAGAGTCATTTTCCGGAAAATCGGGAAGAACATTCATCTCCTTTGGCAACGGATAAATCAGCTCAACGCAGGAACCGAAAATAAGCTGCAGGAAACTCGCGAGGGGAAAATGACGGCTGGAAAAAAAAGACAGACGATACGACTTCACGACGCGGACAATGTCATCGTGGCCTTGGGAGAGCTTGTCCCGGGAACCTCAATACCGGAAGAAAACATCACCTGCCGGGAGTTGGTTCCGGCCGGGCACAAAGTTGCAACGGCCACAATCCATCCGGGCCAGCCCATTCTCAAATATAACCAGATCATCGGATTTGCCAAGAAAACCATCGAACCAGGACAACATATCCACCTTCACAACCTGACATACAAAGAATTTGAGCGTGATCATAAGATGGGAGCCGATGCCCGGACGCCCGCTTTTCTCCCCGAAGAAAGGAGAGCAACGTTCCAGGGCATTATCCGTAAAGACGGGCAGATAGCGACGCGCAACTATATCGGCGTGGTAGCCACGGTCAACTGTTCCGCAACGGTGGTTCGCCGGATTGCCCAGTCGTTTTCAGATGATATGCTGGCGGATTTCCCCAATGTTGACGGGATTGTCCCCCTCTGCCATGAAACAGGGTGCGGCCACGCTACCAGCGGCGAGGCTTTCGAGATGCTGCAGCGGACATTGACCGGATATATCCGTCATCCAAATTTTGCCGGGGTGCTGGTAGTAGGCCTGGGATGTGAAAAAAACTCCCTGGAATCCCTCTTCAAAAACAGTCTTCCTGAAACCGGCGCCCTGCTTAATGCACTATCGATCCAGGATTGCGGCGGGACGACGGCAACCATCCGCGCAGGGGCGGCACGGGTCAGGGAGATGCTTCCCGAGGCCAATAAAGCGAAACGCAGCCCCGTTTCAGCCAGCCATATTGTCCTGGGACTGGAATGCGGAGGCTCCGATGCCTATTCCGGCATTACGGCAAACCCGGCCCTGGGGGAAGCGGCAAACATTCTTGTGCAAAACGGAGGAACTGCCGTTCTCAGCGAGACCCCCGAAATTTATGGAGCGGAGCATCTGCTGATCAGGCGCGCCGTGAACAAGAAGATCGGAGAAAAACTGCTTGCCCGGATCGACTGGTGGAAGGATTACCTGAATCGCAACAGGTGCGACATGGATAACAATCCCTCGCCGGGAAACAAGGCCGGGGGCCTGACCACCATATTGGAAAAATCTTTGGGGGCTGTAGCGAAGGGGGGGACAACCCCTCTTATGGAAGTGTATGATTTTGCCTGTCCCATCAGAGAAAAAGGGCTGGTCTTTATGGACACGCCCGGCTATGATCCCGTGTCGGTTGCCGGGATGGTGGCCGGAGGGGCCAATGTCATCGCTTTTACCACCGGCAGGGGTTCGGTCTTCGGCTGCAAACCCTCTCCCGTTATCAAACTGGCGACGAACACGGAGCTTTACCGGCGGATGCAGGATGACATGGATATAAACTGTGGCGCAATTGCCGATGGGGAGTCAACGGTGGCGCGGATGGGGGAGCAGATTTTCCGGTCAATCCTGGAGACAGCGTCCGGCATCAAGACAAAAAGCGAGCTCCTGGATGTGGGGGATAACGAGCTCGTTCTCTGGAACGTAGGCGCGGTATTGTGATCAATGGCAGAAAGATGTCTGACCAAAATAATCTTCAGGAGGGACAATAATGAATCTGAAAGAACGTTTGCAGGCGGGGGAATCCATACTGGGGACGATGGTTACCGTCTTCGAGAATCCCGAAATCGTCAAGATCCTCAAGGTGTGCGGCTTTGACTTCTTCATCGTGGATGCCGAACACGGGAGCTTCGATTACAGCGATGTCGCAAGGATGTTTGCCCTGGCCAGGGAGGCCGGCATACCCCCGATGATCCGGATCCCCGAGGTACGGCGCGAGCTTGTTTTGAAATACATGGAGATGGGGGCAAAGGGTATCCTCCTGCCCAACACGGAAACCGTCGAGCAGGCACAGGCGCTCGTCGCTTACTCCAAATACTACCCGCTGGGGGATCGGGGGGTGTCGCTCCTTAGGGCGCACACGGGTTTCGAGAAGATCGAAAGCGCCACCGGGTACATGGAAAAAGTGAACGCAGAGACCCTTCTGATGCTCCAGATCGAATCCCCGAAGGCAGTGGAGCGGATCGACGACCTGCTGGCGGTGGACGGGATCGACGCGGCTTTCGTGGGGCCGAACGACCTCTCGCAGAGCATGGGAATCATGGGGCAGACCGATCACCCCCGGTTTATCGAGGCTGTCGAGCGGGTGATCGCGGCGGCAAAAAAACACGGCAAGTTCTCCGGTATCCACATGATGGCAGTCGAAGCCCTGGAGCCGTGGATGAAAAAGGGAATGACCCTCAATTTCTGGGGCAACGAGGTCGTGATGCTGATGAACGCAGCCAAGGCGGGCCTCGCCAGACTGAAAAAATAACTGTTTGCGGTAAAGGAGGAGATGATGGTCCATTTTGTACCCAGAGGGATAATACCGGCAATGGTTACGCCCATTGATGAGGGGGGGCGTATCAATGAGGGCGCCCTTCGCCAGCTTGTCAATCACCTGATAGAGGGAGGCGTGCACGGCCTGTTCCCCATCGGCAGCCAGGGTGAATTCTTCGCCCTTGCCCTTGAACAGAAAAGGGAAGTGCTCCGGGCAGTCGTAGATGAAACCAGGGGCCGAGTTCCCGTCTATGCGGGAACAGGGGCAGTAACGACCCGCGAGGCAATTGAAACGACGATCATGGCACGGGATCTCGGCGTCAGCGCCGTTTCCATTCTTACCCCCTATTTCGTGACTCCCAGCCAGAAAGAACTGATCGAACACTACCAGGCCGTGGCCAAAGCTGTCCCGGAGCTGCCGATTCTGCTGTATTCCAATCCTGACAGAACGCAGGTTCCCTTCACGACCGAGACGGTTCTGGAGCTGGCGGCCGTGGACAACATAGTGGGGATCAAGGATTCCAGCGGCGATATGTCCCTGACCGGCGAATACATTCGCCTCACCAGGGGAATGGATTTCCATGTGCTGGCAGGACGGGACACGCTCATCTACGCCACCCTCTGCTACGGGGGAACGGGCTCAATCTGCGCCACGGCAAACGTCGATCCGCGGGTTCCCGTGGAAATCTACGAAGCCTTCATTGCCGGCGACCATGCCCGGGCGCTCGACGCCCAGTACCGCTTGGCGCCATTGCGAAGGGCCTTCGGTCTGGGCACATTCCCCGGCGTAATAAAGGAGGCGCTCACCATGATCGGGATTGACGCGGGGCCGGCCATTCGTCCCGTCGGCCCCCTGTCTTCGGAAAACCGCGCGAAACTGCGTTCCATTCTGGTGGAAATGAATATGATCGGGCATTAGGAAGACGTCCTTCCGTTTTACGAAAATGCCGCCTAATCTGATTGGCGAGGTGGATAATGAAAAAAAAGATCCTGATAGTGCAGGCTATTCATGAACAGGGCGTCCAGGTCTTCGACGACAGGTTTGATGTCCATGTGGCTTCCGATCCGTCCGTGGCGACTGTAATAAAAGAAATAGCGGGTGTGGAGGGGGTGATCGTCCGCATGGCCCCCTTTACACGCGAGATCATCGAGGCGGCCGACTCCCTCAAGGTAATCGGCCGTCACGGGGTGGGCTTGGACAACATCGATATCCCGGCGGCAACTGCCCGGGGAATAGTTGTGGCCAACACGCCCAACGCCAATTCCACTTCGGTTGCCGAACATACTGTAACCGCCATCGGTGCTCTGGCCAAAAGGGTGGTGGTTTACGATCGGGCAACCCGTGAGGGAAACTGGGAAGTACGTAATTCCTACAAGGCCGTTGACCTTGACGGCAAGACTCTTGGAGTGGTCGGCATCGGGAGGATTGGCTCCCTGGTTGCCCACCGTGCAGCTGCGGCTTACAACATGAGAGTCGTGGCCTACGATCCCTATATCCTGCCGGAAAGGGCAGCCGAACTCGGGATATCCATGTGCGCCACAGTTGAAGAGGTTTTCCGGCAGGGAGATGTGGTCACTCTGCACACACCTCTTACCGACGAAACACGGGGGATGGTCAATGTGGCGCGGCTTGCACTTATGAAAGACACAGCCTTTCTCATCAACTTTTCCCGGGGAGAGGTTGTAGATGAAAAAGCCCTGTATGCAGCGCTCAAAACCGGCAAAATAGCAGGCGCGGCCCTGGATGTGTTTGATCCGGAGCCCCCCTTGGGAAACAACCCCTTGTTCACGCTGGAAAACGTGCTCCTGTCACCCCACAGTGCGGCGCTGACAGAAGAATGCGTCATACGCATGGCAACGGGCGCCGCAGAGGCAGTTGTGGACGTTCTGTCAGGCAGGCGGCCCCAGTTCGCTGTCAACCCCGATGTCAATAAGTAATACAGCGACATTGATTGAATCTGCCGGGCAATATGCGAAGAGTAATTATAAACCAGGAGCTATTGTGATGGAACCCGCACAGGATAGCGCCGGGATGCCGGCCAAGGCGATATCTTCACTGCGTCTGCGGATAGTCGAGCTCGAGAGAGCGTTGAGCGCGGAAAGATTGCACGCCGAAGAGGATTTGCGGTGCAGCGATGATAAATATCGCATTATTCTCGATAATATGGAAGAGGCGTATTTTGAGCTTGACCTCTCCGGGAATATTACATTCTTCAACAATTCGACATTGACGATGCTTGGCTATGACCGGAGCGAACTACTGGGGATGAATTACCGCAGATATGTGTCCCCTGATACGGACATAGAACTGTACGATATTTTCAATGGAATTTATAAAACAGGGAAACCTGCGGAAATATTCGGTTATCCTGTTCTTAGGAAGGATGGAGCTGTCCGGTTCCGGGAGATGTCGGCATCTCTGCGCAGGGATAACGCCGATCGCCCCATCGGTTTCAGGTGCCTCGCCCGCGATGTAACAAAGCGAAAGCTGGCGGAGGACGCGGTGAAGCAGCGGGATGGGGAGCTCGAAATAAAATCCCGTTCCCTTGCGGAGTCCAACACGGCGCTGAAGGTTTTATTGAAGCAGCGGGAAGAGGATCGGGTGGAGCTGGAAAGGAATGTGTTGTCCAATGTCAGGGAGATAGTCGTTCCTTATATCGAAGAGCTGAAGAAAAGCCCTCTGAATCCGGGGCAGGCGGCAATGGTCGAGACGCTGGAAGCGAATCTGCTGAATATCATTTCCCCTTTTTTACGCAACCTGACGCTTACACAATTCAATCTTACCGCGCGGGAGTTCCGGGTGGCGAATCTCGTCAAGGAGGGTCGAACCACAAAAGAAATATCCGACATGTTGAATATCTCGCCGGGGGCGGTCAATTTTCATCGCAATGGCATCAGAAAAAAGCTGAACCTGAACGCAAAAAAAATCAATCTCCGGTCGTATCTGCTTTCCTTGGCTTAATAAACGCGGCAACCGACCACCCCATTTCGGGCGTCAGCAACAAGATTGAACGAAAGGAACGCCGCAATTGCGCGTAAGTTGATGTAAGGCGCAATTCCCTGTCTTTCTTGCTTTTTTTAATATAAGTTTTTACCTGATATATTACTGATAATTATTTAATATTGTATTATTCAAGGCAGCCTGTATCATCAAACACTCATCGTAATCCTGGCTTCGGAAAAGTTGTTTGCAGTGCAATCAGTTACTTGAACTATTCGATCGTCTCGGCATTCAGGCCCTGAACACCGGCATGGCGCTTTTCCGATATTTCATCAATAGTAAAAGAACGGGATTGAAAGGGGAGCTATTCATGAATATTGCCCAATTTTTAATTGACAGCGCCGCCCGCAGGCCGGAGCATCCGGCGGTGATCTCCGGCGGTCGGAAGTTGACTTACGCAGAATTAAACCAGCGCACGGATTCCCTGGCCTGGGGGCTCAGGGAAAGAGGGGTGGCCCCCGGCGACATCGTAGTCTTGATGATGCCCAATTCCCTCGACTGGATTATCGTCTATTATGCCCTTGCCAAGCTGGGCGCCATTGTTTTACCCGTCAATTTTCTTTACCGCACCGAAGAGCTGGCGCATATATTCCGGGATTCAGGCGCCCGGGCCTTTATTGGCAGCTCTGGCTACCTGAATTACGCCTCTCCCCTGCTCAAGGAATCAAAAAATTTTCAGCTTGCCCTGGTTTCCGGAGAAGACGCGCCCGAGGGTTTCGAACCGCTGGAAGGTTTGTTTCGGGAACGCGGCGTTTTCGCCGCCCACGAGGTTCAGGAGGATGACACCCTTGCGATCATCTACACAAGCGGCACTACCGGTTTGGCCAAAGGGGCCATGCTGACCCACTACAGCCTGGGAAGCAACGCCCGGACCATTGCCGACATGCGTTTTACCCAGCCCCATGACATTTGTCTGGGGGTATTGCCCCTCTTTCATATCTACGGCCAGACCAGCACCTTGAATGCGAGCATCTATCTTGGCCTTACCATAAGACTTTGGGAACATTTCGATGAGAAAGAGGTTTTCTCGGCGATTGAGCAGGAAGAAAGCAGCATTCTGATTGCCGTGCCCACCATTTTTAATCGGCTGGCCGAGGCAGGCGGACAGAGGCCTCCTGTCCGTTCGTCCCTGCGTTTTTGCGTTTCGGGAGGCGCCTCCCTGCCGGTGGAGATATTGCGGCGGTTCGAAAAATTATTCAACGCGACTATTTAC
Source organism: Syntrophobacterales bacterium (assembly GCA_019429105.1). NCBI lineage: Bacteria > Pseudomonadati > Thermodesulfobacteriota > Syntrophobacteria > Syntrophobacterales > Syntrophobacterales bacterium. Next base: position 131,555 of record JAHYJE010000002.1, on the reverse strand, counting down.
GAGGGATACGGTCTTACCGAATGTTCCCCTGTCTGTGTGGAAAATCCCTATGGAAGGGCCACCAAGCCCGGTTCCATCGGAGTGCCTATTCCCGGTTTTCAGGCCAGGATAGTGGACGAGCAGGATCGGGACGTGCTGCGGGGGGAGGTGGGCGAGTTGATTGTTCAGGGGCCGGGGGTGATGAAGGGATACCTTAACCAGCCGGCAGCGACAAAAGAGACCCTGCGCGGGGGCTGGCTGCATACGGGAGATTTGGCGCGTCAGGACAAGGATCGGTATATCTATATCGTGGACCGTAAAAAAGAGATGATTATCCGCGGCGGCTATAACGTCTATCCCCGGGAGATCGAGGAGGTCCTCTACGGCCATCCGGCAATACTGGAGTGTGCCGTTATAGGTTTTCCTCATCAGGATCTGGGGGAAGAGGTGGCCGCAGTCATTGTCCTTCGTCGGGGTGCTTCCGCTACGCCGGAGGAGATCAAGCAATACGTGAAGGAAAGGGTGGCGCCTTACAAATACCCGCGTGTGTTAAGGCTGGTTGCGGAACTGCCCAAGACCAACACCGGGAAAATACTGAAGAGATCGATAGAGTTATGATTTATATGGCTGATATGGCAACAGCGGCTAAGGTGTTCATAATAAAAAAGGAGGAAAACAGCAGATGAAGAAGCGAATGATAATGGCAATGATGACGGCGATGGTTTTTTTCTTTGCGGCCGAAGCAATGGCTGTAACTACCCTGAGGTTTCAGTGCGCCTACCCGGAAAAAGCCAATGTGGGAAAGACGACCCTTTTTTTCGCCAGTGAAGTGGCGCGGTTGACGAACAACCAGGTGAATGTCAAGGTTTTCTGGCCGGGCCAGTTGATAAAAACTAATGAGGTTTTTGACTCTGTCCGTCAAGGGATGCTTGACGGTTATACAGGGTCATTGCAGTACTTCGCCGGCAAGGTCCCGGAGGTCAACGCCCAGTGGCTTCCCTTCAACTGGGCCAATACCGCCGAGGCGAAAGATGTTCTGGTCAACAAAGGCTATATGAAGGTCATGGAAGAGGCCCTGGCCAAGCACGACGTAACCTATCTGTCCGCCCTTTCCGTGGCGAGCATGGGTCTGCTGACAAAATTCCCGGTTGAGAAGATCGAGGATTTGAAGGGGAAGAAGATCCGCGCCGTCGGCATGGAGGCCAAGATTATGGAGGCGCTGGGGGCATCCGCGCTGGCTATCGCCGGAGCGGAGCAGTACACGGCCCTGCAGCGGGGAACGGCAGATGGGACGGACTATCCCTGGTACACGATGGAACAATACAAATTCTATGAGGTTCTGAACCACATCGTTACCCCCGCCTTTCACACCCCCGGCGTAGTAGAGATGATTATCAACAGCAAGGTATTTAATTCCTTGTCTGCCGAGCAGCAAAAGGCGGTCAGGCAGGCGGCCCTGAATGCCATGGACAAGTCTTTTGCGGATGCGGACAAACTGGACAAGGACGCCCTTGCCAACGCCGGAAAACTGGGGGTCAAAATTTCGGCAATTCCGGAGGCCAATCTTGTTAAGTTCCGGGAGGCGTGCAAACCCCTCTGGGAAGATGAGGCAAAAAAATCCCCTTACTCGGCCAGGCTTGTTAACATCCTTAGAGACCACCTCAAGAGCAAGGGAATGGACAAATAGCGACAGACGGGGAGCCGCAGCGATGCAAAAGTTTATTCAGTTTATCAACCGGTTGAGCACGGGCTTGGGCCTTCTGATCGCTCCGCTGACGGGCATAATTGCCCTGCTCGTTTTATACGAGGTTTTCTGCAGGTATTTTATCAATGCGGCGACGAGTTGGACGGCAGAGATGGAGGGCTATCTCCAGAGCGCCCTGGTTATGTTGGGGGGCGCTTATGTGCTCAATAAGGAAGGGCATGTGCGGGTGGATGTCATTAGCCGGCGCTTCAACAGACGCAAACAGGCGGGGATTGATATTCTGACGGTTGCAGCCGTTTTTTTGGCCACGGGTCCCATGATCTGGTTTGGTGGAGGACTGGCATGGGAGGCCCTGATAACTGGGCAGGCATCAGCAAGCGCTGCCGAGATCGTCCTGTGGCCCTCCCTGGCAGCCGTGCCTATCGGCGCAGGCGTACTTCTCCTGCAAGCACTTGCAAACGGGGCAGCGAGTTTCCTTTACCTCCGAAAAACTAAAAAAGCTGGTAATTAATGATGGATACCTGGCTCCTTACCATTATCGTTTTCAGTCTGTTGGTTGGTTTTTTGCTCACGGGAATTCCCATTGCCTTTGTGCTTCTGGCCATGGGCGCAATTGGAACTTTTTATGTCTGGGGAAGCAAGGGGCTGCTGATGATTTCCCAGACAGCCTACGGCGAGGCTACGGATTATATCCTTCTGGCCATCCCCCTTTTTGTGCTGATGGCCAACGTGCTCAAATTCTCCGGCATGGCGGATGAGCTCTATGAGATTGCCTACCGTTGGATGGGCCGGCTCCGGGGAGGGCTGGCCATGGGTACGGTGGCAATCTGTGCGATCTTTGCAGCCATGTCGGGGATCAGCTCGGCCGCAACCGTTTCGATGGGGCTCATCGCCCTTCCTTCGATGCTCTCCCGGGGATACGACAAAAGCCTTGCCCTGGGCAGCATCAATGCGGGGGGCGCCCTGGGGATTCTCATTCCCCCTTCGATCATTATGGTGCTTTACGGCAGCATGACCGATGTCTCCGTAGGGCAGCTTTTTGCCGGGGGCATCATTCCGGGGATCCTGCTGACGGTGATTTTTATCGTCTATATCGCCATCCGCTGCGCCATGAACAAGGGGCTTGGCCCCCCGGGAGAAGAGCATTTTACACTGAGACAGAAGATTGCCACGATCAAAGGGGTGCTAGCTCCTCTCCTGCTTGTGGTTCTGGTGCTGGGCGTCATGTATCTGGGAATAGCCACGCCCACGGAGGCCGCAGGCATCGGGGCGGCAGGGGCATTCTTTGCGGCCGCCATCCATCGGCGGCTTTCCTGGGCGAATGTAAAAAAATCACTAATCGATACGATGAGCCTGACGGTCATGATCTTCTGGCTCATCATCGGCGCCAATACCTTTACCCATTTCCTGGCCTATGCGGGGATTCAGGATATGATCCAGAAGGCTATACTTTCGTTGGAAATTAACCGCTGGTTCATCATGATCATCATCCAGGGCATCTACTTTATACTTGGCTGTTTTCTCGATCCTGCCGGGATTCTTCTGCTGACGACCCCCATTTTTGTCCCGGTTGTCGCCAACCTCGGCTTCGATCCCCTGTGGTTCGGGATTGTATTCACGATAAATATGGAAATGGCCTATATCACACCGCCCTTCGGCTTTAACCTCTTCATCCTCAAAGGGGTTGCGCCGCCGGAAATAACCATGACTGACATCTACGAATCGGTATGGCCTTTTGCCGTCTGCCAGGCGCTTGCCCTGGCGACAGTTATGGCGTGGCCGGAGCTCGTCCTTTACCTGCCATCATTGATGGTTAGAACCTGACCGAATCGTCACGATCCCTGGGGCATGCTTTTAGATAAATTAAAAATACATTGAAGATGGAGAGATATGGAATTCAGGTATAATGTAAGGGATTTGCAGTTTATACTCAAGGAGTGGCTTCCGATGGAAGAGGTCTTTTCCTGTGACCGTTTCCGGGGAAAATACGCACTCGAGGATGTCGACATGTACCTCAGCGAGGGGTATAAAATAGCCAGGGAGATTTTGAATCCGCTCAATGCCGAGGGGGATAGGATCGGGGCGGTGTTTAACGGCGGGACAGTTGTCTCTCCCCCGGGCTATCGCGAGGCCTACAAATTTTTGCAGGCAAACGGCTGGGGATCTAGCAGCGAGTGCGCTGATCTGGAAAGCACCATGCCGCTTACGCTCTACAAAGCTATTTTTGAAATGAACTCCGCCGCGTGCCCGGCACTGATGTCCTACATCAAGCTGACAAGTGGCGCGGCCAATCTGCTTATAAAATTTGCCGGGGAAAGGGAGCGGGCGCTGTTTCTGCCGAAAATGCTCAGCGGCGACTGGCAGGGGACGATGTGCATCACCGAGCCGAATGCCGGCTCGGATGTGGGCGATGCGATAACCAGGGCGATTCCTACCGAGGATCCGAGGATTTACAAAATTCAGGGGACGAAGATGTTTATCACCGGCGGCGACGCCGGCATCTGCGAAAACACCATCCACATGGTTCTGGCCCGGCCCGAAGGAGGGGCGCCGGGATCGGCGGGGTTGGGGTTGTACATTGTTCCTAAATTCCGCGTGAACGAAGACGGTTCCCTGGGGGAATTCAACGATGTCGTGACCGCCGGGATCGAACACAAGATGGGGTTGCGCGCCCACGCGACGGCGCTGCTCAATTTCGGCGAGAATGACGAATGCTGCGGGATCATGGTTGGTCCCCCTCCCGACGCCAGGGGCCGCTCCCAAGGGCTGGCGATGATGTTCAACATGATGAACGAGTCCCGGATCGGCACGGGGCATAACTCCAACAGTCAGGCTGCCGCCGCTTATGCCTTTGCCTCGCGTTATGCGACGGAGAGGATCCAGGGACGGCCTTTCGGCGAGGCAAAGGGGGGACGTGTTCCGATCATCAGGCATGAGGATGTCCGCCGGATGCTGCTTGATATGAAGGCCGTAACCGAGGGAGTCCGGGCAATGATCTTCAGGGGATTCTACTGTCTCGATATTGCCGAACACTCGCCTGATCGAGAAAAGGCCCGCCACTACGCGGATATGGCGGCAATCCTGACACCGTTGATCAAGGGCTACGGAAGCGAGGCCACCCTCGGGATCATCGCGACGGCGATGCAGGTTTTGGGCGGGGTTGGTTATACCCGTGAATATCCGATCGAGCAGTACCTGCGGGACTCCAAAATCCTGACGATCTGGGAGGGAACCACCTTCATCCACGGTAATGACCTGGTCGGCAGGAAGATGACGATGAACGGTGGCTCTTCCTTTTCCGGCTGGATGCGTGGCATCAGGGAATTTGCAGCTTCTCATGCGGGCGCTGCCTCCTTCGCCGCAGAGACAGGAATGCTTCTTAGGGGATGCGATTGTCTTGAGGGAATAAAAGGCAGCTACGATCTCTGGTATGGGGATCTGGATAACAAGAGACAATTTATTCCGCTCAACGCGGTGCGGGCGCTTATGGTCTGTGCGCAGGTGCAGATAGCGGAGTGCCTGCTTGAGCAGGCTTTCATTGCCGCCCGCAGGCTGGAAGAATTGCCGGAGAGCCATTTCGACCGTTCTTTTTATGAAGGGAAAATCGCCAGCGCCAGGCACTATGTGCGCAATATTCTGCCGGCGATCTTTGTCCGATATGAAAACATCAAGAGCGAGGACAGGACATGCTTGGATTGCAGCGAGGAGATGCTGGTTGTAGTATAAACATTTATTTAAATGGTATATTGGGCTGCTGGCAACGGGGCGGTAAAACAAAGATGCAACAATCTCACAATCATTATCAAGAGGTAATTCATGAACGACGATAAAATCATTATTTCGGTTGCGCCCACGGGCAGTTGGGCGACCAAGAGTCATAACCCCGGCCTTCCCGTAACCCCCGAGGAAATTGCCGGGGCGGCGCTTTCGTGTTGGCGGGAAGGAGCGGCGGTTGTCCATGTTCATGTCCGCGACGATGAAGGAAGGATGACCTGCGACCGGTCGCGTTTCCAAAAGGTAAAGGAACTTATCCGTTCTCAGGGGTGCGATATCATAATAAATTTTACGGCGAGTGGCGGCGCTGGCCGGGTCGGGGAGGAGGAGCGCTTCAACAGCCTTTCCGCCGCGCCGGAACTGGCTTCGCTGGACGCCGGTTCCATGAACTTCAATGATCGCGTCTTTCTCAATCCGCCGGATTTTCTGGAGGAACTTGCCCGGAGGATGCTGGCGGCCGCTGTCAAGCCGGAGATTGAAGTCTTCGATAGCGGGATGATAGAGAATGCCATGACGCTGGTGAAGAAGGGGTTGATCTCAACGCCTTTGTGGTGGCAGTTTGTTTTTGGGGTAAAAGGGGGAGCGCCGGCGACGGCCCGATCGCTTGTTCATCTGGTGGAAAGCCTGCCTCCTGAATCACTCTGGTCGGTTTGCGCCATCGGGCGGCACCAGTTGCCGATGAACATGCTGGCCCTTGCAATGGGAGGGCATGTCCGTACGGGACTTGAGGACAACCTTTATTACAGACAGGGAGAACTTGCCAAAGACAATGCCCAGTTGGTTGCCCGACTGACCCGCATATCCAGGGAATGCGGCCGGGAACCGGCAACCCCGGATGAGGCGCGTCAATTGCTCGGGTTGAAAAGGTTGTCATGAGGGGAGAGTGGAGATGAACGGGATCAAGAATGTGGCTGTAATCGGGGCGGGAACGATGGGTCACTCGCTGGCCCAGGTATTCGCCGGCGGGGGGTTGAATGTCCGGTTGGTCGATCAAGACGAAAAAATCCTGGAAAACGCCAGAAATTTGATCGATTCCAACATCCGGACGCTTATGGAAACCGGATTCTGGGAGGGCGGAGAGCCGGCCGCCGTTTTAGAAAGGATTGAGTGTACGACTGATTTTGATATTGCGGCCAGTGCGGCCGATCTCGTGATCGAGGCGGTTTCCGAGGACCGTGCCGTCAAAAAGGCGGTTTTCGACAGGCTTGATGCAGTCTGCCCGCCACATGCCATCTTTGCCAGCAACACGTCCTATATGGACATCTTCAGTTTTGTCAATACGAAAAGACCGGACAAGGTTCTCATCGCCCACTGGTTTGCTCCGCCCCATATCGTGCCGCTGGTGGAAATTGTCCGGGGGGAGTCCACCTCCGACGAGACGGTCCATGCGGTCAAGTCGCTCCTGGTGAAGCTGGGTAAAACACCCGTGGTGATTTCCCGATTTCTGCCGGGATTCATCGTCAACCGGCTCCAGAGCGCCCTTCGCAATGAGGTGCTGTACCTGCTGGACAACGGATACGCGACAGCCGCAGAGATAGATCAGGCGACCAAGGCCGGTTTTGCCCTTCGCATGCCGATTGTCGGGCTGGTTAAGAAAATGGACTTTACCGGGCTGGACCTTACCCAGAAGGCCATTGCAAACGCCGATTACAGATCGCCGGCGCAGCAGACAGCCTACCGGTCAGTTGATCGTCTGGTTGCCGAAGGAAAGCTTGGCGTTAAGACGGGCGCCGGATTTTACGATTACGGCGGCCGTTCTCCCGGTGAGATTATGAAGGAAAGGGACGTAAAGCTTTTGAAACTTCTGCAATTTATGAAGGATATCGGGGAGCTTGCCCCTGCCGAAGCGGGTGAAAAACCGATTCGCTAAGGAAGGATGCGAAGATTCACTTTGATGAGGAGAGTATGAGCGTAGAATACGAAAAAAGAGGAGACATTGCGGTTGTCACCATGAATAATCCGCCTGTCAACGGCCTTGGGCTCTCGACTCGCAGTGGTATTTTGGAGGGTGTGAAAAGGGCGCTTGCCGATGAGGCCGTCCGGGCGATTGTCATCACCGGTGCGGGGAAAGCCTTTTCCGGCGGGGCGGATATAAGGGAATTCAACAAACCGGAGAGCTACGCCGAGCCGAACCTGCTTCAGGTGATCGAGGAAATTGAAAAGGCCGGCAAGCCCGTTGTGGCGGCGGTTCATTCGGTAGCAATGGGCGGTGGTCTTGAACTGGCGCTGGGGTGCCATTACCGTGTTGCCGCGCCAGGCGCCCGGATTGCCTTTCCCGAGGTGAAGCTGGGCCTTCTTCCCGGGGCGGGGGGAACCCAGCGGATGCCCCGGGCGGTGGGTGTTGAAACAGCTCTGATGATGATTGTCACAGGCGACCCCGCTTCTTCTGAAAAACTTTCCCGGACCAAACTGTTTGACCGGATGGTAGCGGGGGACGTTCTGACCGGGGCGGTGGAATTTGCCCGTTCGATTGCCGCTATCCGTCCGTTGCCGAAATTATCAGAGAAAAAGGTAGAATTTCCGGGATTTAACGAATTTATCGAGAGGGCGCGCCAGGGCGTCGGGAAAAAAGCTGGACGCTTTCCCGCGCCTCTGCTATGCGTCGAATGTGTGGCCGCGTCGGTGACCTCTTCGTTTGCGGAGGGGATGAAGCTGGAGCACAACACGTTTATGGAGCTTGTCGAAACGACGGAGAGCAAGGCTCTGCGACACTATTTCTTCGCCGAGCGACTGGCCGCGAAGATCCCCGATATGCCGGAAGACATCCCCAAAAGGGTTATCAGGAAAGCGGCGGTCATAGGGGCCGGGACGATGGGGAGCGGAATCGCGATGAATTTTGCCAACGCGGGGATTCCTGTTGTTATCCTTGAGGCCAACGAAGAATTTCTGAACCGTGGGCTGGGAATCATCGGCGGAAATTATGAAAATTCACTGAAAAAGGGAAAGCTGACCCCCGAGACGTTTCAGCAGCGAATGAATATGTTGAAGGGCGCCCTTTCCTACGACGATGTCCGGGATGCAGACATCGTCATCGAGGCGGTGTTCGAGGATCTCGCGGTCAAGGAGGGGGTGTTCCGGAAACTTGACGAGGTAATGAAGACGGGCGCCATTCTCGCGTCCAATACCTCCACGCTCGATATCAACCGGATCGCCGCGTTCACAAAGCGGCCCGCCGACGTTCTCGGCACCCATTTCTTCAGCCCGGCAAATATCATGAAACTGCTGGAAATTGTGCGGGGCGCCAAAACTTCCCCGGAGGTTCTTGCCTCGACGATGGCGCTTGCGAAGAAAATAAGGAAAATCGGGGTGGTATCAGGTGTATGCGACGGTTTCATCGGGAACCGAATGATCGAGCAGTACGGGAGACAGGCGGGGTTTCTTCTGGAGGAAGGCGGCCTTCCCGCACAGATCGACCGTGCGATGGAGGCGTTCGGGTTTGCGATGGGGCCATTCAGGATGAGCGATCTGGCCGGAAATGATGTCGCCTGGTACATCCGCAAGCGCCGCTACGTGGAGCGACCGGAGATGATCTACTCGAAGGCGGCCGATATTCTGTGTGAAAACGGCCGTTTTGGACAGAAGACCGGTGCCGGCTGGTACGATTACCATCCCGGCGATCATACGCCTAATCCGTCGGAGTGGGTGAGAGACATGGTCATCGCTCATTCCCGGGAGCTTGGCGTGGAGCGGCGTTCGGTCTCTGACGCGGAGATTGTCGAGAGACTCGTTTATGCGCTGGTCAACGAGGCTGCGTACATACTCGAAGAGGGAATAGCCCAGCGGGCTTCGGATATCGACGTTGTCTATCTGATGGGGTATGGATTCCCGCTGCACCGGGGCGGGCCTATGTTCTATGCCGACACGGTGGGACTTTCGAATGTGGTCAAGGCAATGGAAAAATACGCCGCCGGCCGCTACGGCGAGCTGTGGAAGCCTGCTCCGCTTCTGCAGAAACTTGCCGCCGCGGGCAAGACGTTTACCTGAAAAGACCGATTCAGTGAAATGGTCCTGAGGACGCTCGTGCAGGAGGAAGCGCGAGAAATACTGGGGATTGTGCCAGCGTTGCCGTAATATTCCGGGAGCAGCCCCGGGAATTTCCCGGCAAAACGTATCGGTTTTTTTCCTGTCGACATTTATATGAAGCCGGATCCGGAATTTCCATTAACAAAAGGAGTTAACCATGAAGAATCCATCTGCCGGAGATCGCGTTTTTCAGCGAGTCGCTGTTATAGGAACGGGGACGCTTGGCGTTCAGATCGCGCTCATGGCTGCTTACTGCGGGGAAAAGGTTAAAGTGTTTGATCCGGATAAAGGTGCCTTTACCAGGGGAATGGATTTGATCCGGCAGAGGATCGCCAATTCGGCCAGAAAGACCCTTCCTCCTTTTGAGAACATGGCTGCCCAGGCCCGGAAGGTCCAGCGCTGTGCCAGTCTTGAGGAGGCTGTTTGCGATGCGGAGCTGATCATCGAGGCAGTCCCGGAAAAACTGGGCTTGAAGAGGAAAATTTTTGAACAAATAGACGGTCTGGCGCCCCCTGATTCCATCATCGCGACAAACAGCTCCTCCATCCCTGTTTCCCGAATCGAGAGTGCCACGAAAAGACCGGAGAGATGCATAAACATCCATTTTTATTCCCCCGACCTGGGGAAAAATATTGCGGATCTCATGGGCGGCACTTCCACCAGCCCGGAAACGATGGCGGCGGCAAGACGATGGCTTCTGGCCATTGGCTGTGTTCCCCTGACCGTGAAGAAAGAATTGCCGGGTTTTTGTTTCAACAGGATATGGCGGGCAATCAAAAGAGAATCCCTCCATTCATGGGCGGGCGGGTATGTTGATTTCAGAGATATTGACAGAGCCTATATGATCTGGAATGGCGTTTCACAAGGGCCGTTTGCCCTGATGGACCAGGTGGGGCTGGATGTTGTTTACGGCATCGAAATGGTTTACTATAACGAGTCCGGGGATCCGCAAGACCATCCCCCCGATGCCCTGAAGGAAATGATTGATCGTAATGAGCTGGGGGTAAAGACGGGAAGGGGTTTTTATACCTATCCCGATCCCGAGTATAAGGAGCGGGATTTTCTGCAAGCCGTCAGAAAGTAGAAAAAAGGCAAAGCTCCGCATATCAAAGAGAATAAAAAAATTCAACGGGCGTTCGTTTGAGCGCAGATTCATACAAGAGCTGTTGGGGGGGATTACGGTGGAGATAAAAAAAATCATGGTTGTCGGGTCGGGATTCATGGGGGCGGGGATCGCCCAGGTTGCCCTGCAGGCGGGATTCGATGTTGTTATGAATGATACGACCCCGGAACTTGCCGAGCGGGGAGTGGCGAAGATTACAGAAAATTTTGATCGACTTGTTTCCAAAGGAAAGCTTGATGAAGACAGAAAAAAGAATCTGCTGGCGAGGGTGGCGAGAAGTTTCAGCCTGGAGGATGCCGCCGGGGCTGATCTGGCGATCGAGGCGGCCTTCGAGAATTTTGACGTCAAAAAAGGAATTTTTGAAAAGCTCGATGCTGTTTGCCGGCCCGAGGTAATTTTCGCGACCAACACCTCCTCTATATCAATTACCAAACTGGCAGCAGTGGTAAAACGCCCCGACCGGTTTATCGGCATGCATTTTTTCAGTCCCGTGCCGGTTATGGAGCTTGTGGAAATCATCAGCGGGCTGAAGACATCTGCTGAAACCGCGGAGACGATCATGGGGATCGCCAAGCGGATGGGCAAACAGGGTGTCCGGGTAAAGGACGTTCCCGGATTTCTGGTCAACCGGATCAACAGCGCCCTGCGCAATGAGGCCTATAACTGCATGACGGAAGGGGTTGCCAGTATCGAGGATATCGACCGGGCCCTGAAGCTCGCCCTCCGGCATCCAATGGGGCCCTTCGAACTGGCCGATTTTGTCGGTCTTGATGTCGGTTTGGCGGTTGCCAGGACGTTGCACGATGGTTACAAGGATGTCAAGTGGAGGCCAAACCTGACCCTGGAAAAACTCGTTCGGAGCGGCGATCTGGGAAGAAAAACCGGCAAGGGCTGGTACGATTACACATCAGGTGAGAAAAAACCGCGAAAGGATGTGGATTTTTAAGGATTGAGGGTTGGTAAATGAATGAGGTTGTCATCGTTGATATGGCCAGGAGCGCCATCGGCAGACACGGCGGGACGATAAAAGATGTCCCGTTTATGGACCTGCTGGGGCAGACGGCAAGGGCAATAGTGGAGCGAAATGCCGCAAGGATAAAACCGGAGGCCTATGATTATGTAATCATGGGGCATGTAAAGCAAAGCACGATTGCCGCGAATACGGCGCGCAATCTGGTCTTTGCAATCGGACTTCCCGAGGAAACCCCGGCCTTTACCGACACCATGGCCTGTGCCTCGGGGATGCTTTCCATCATGGAGGGGTACGAGTTCATAAAAAATGGTTTTGCCGATGTTATCCTGGCCGGAGGCGTGGAATGGATGAGCGGGGGGGAGTTTTTTCTCTCCGACACGGCCAATCAGGCCTTTGGCAACGGAGATGTAAAACTGCTTGATTCCATTGCGACCGGCGGTCCGGGGGCGGCCCCTGTCGAACGTTACGGTCATATCCCGATGGGCATAACGGCGGAGAATCTTGTGGAACTCCACAATATATCCCGTGAAGAGCAGGATAATTTCTCCTTGCGCAGCCAGAGACTGGCGGTTGCGGCGATAGACCGGGGGGACTTCAGAGCCGAAATCGTCCCGGTAAGGTATAAAAAGTCGGACGGAAGCGATGGCGTCTTTGCTGCTGACGAATTCCCGCGCCGGGAAACGACCTTGGAAGGTTTGGCAAAGCTCAAGCCTGTTTTCAAAAAAGACGGTACGGTGACGGCGGGAAGCTCCTCGGGAAGAAACGACGGGGCGGCGGTTGCCATTATAATGTCAGCTAAAAAGGCCAGGGAACTCGGCGTGACGCCAAGGGCGCGGGTAATCGCCTGCGGGGTTGCCGGGGTTGATCCGCGCCTTATGGGCAGGGGCCCCGTGCCGGCGACGGCGATTGCCCTGAAGAAGGCGGGGCTTAAATTTGCCGATCTGGATATAGTGGAGCTCAACGAGGCGTTTGCCGGTCAGAGCCTCGCCGTAATGCGGGAATGGAAAAATATGTACGGGGTAAATGATGAGTGGTTTGATGAAAAGGTGAACCTCTGGGGCGGCGCGATCGCCCTGGGTCATCCGCTGGGCGCCAGCGGCTGCATAATCACCACAAAATTACTTTACGGTCTTGAAAGAACCGGGGGCCGTTACGGGCTCGCCACCCTCTGCTGCGCGGGAGGGATCGGCGGAGCGCTGATTATCGAGCGTCAAAAAAGGCGGGAAGGAGAGGTCTCTTGAAAGAGGTATTTTTTGTAAGTGCGCAAAGAAGCCCGATCGGAAAATATCTTGGTTCCCTGAAGACTGTCCGGGTTCAGGATTTGGCGGCGCTGACGATGAAGGCCGTGGTGGACGAGGCGAGGTTGGATTTTGGCGCCTTGGACATGTGCATTTACAGCCAGTCCCTGCAGAGCAGCCTGCCGGCGAATGTTGGCCGGCACGCCTGGACGCTGGCCGGTCTGAGTGAAGAGCCGGCGGGCTACACCCTGAACACCCTTTGCGCGGGCGCCCTGCAGACAATGATCAGCGGGTTCAACAAGCTTGTCGGGGATGAATACAGCGGGGTGCTCGTGGGTGGCGTTGATAGTTACAGCATGGCGCAGCATTACATTTTTCACCCCCGCTACCGGATAGGGCCGGGGGAGCTTTGTTTTCACAATCCGAAAACAGAAGTTGAGACGAACGCCCAGCCTCGGGAAAGATATGGGGAACTGACGGCGGCGGCCCTTGCCGACGGAATTGCCAGGCGCTGGGGATTGGACAGAAAAAATCTGGATATGCATGTTTTGCAGGATCGCCAGAAGCGCCTCGCGGCGCTTGCCGCCGGAGAAATTTCCCCAGAGATAGCGTCGGCGACGGTAAAGCATAAGGGCAAAGAGGATTCTGTAACCGCTGATGATCCTCCGGAGAGTGCCACCCTTGAGGAGTTGTCAGGGCTGCCGCCCGTAAGAGAGAGCGGCTCTGCGACGAGGGCGAGTCTGGCGCCTTGGGCTGATGCAGCGGCGTCGCTGGTCATGCTGTCGGCGGACAGGGCAGAGAAACTGGGATGCAAGCCCTTGGCGAGAATGGCCGGGTTCGGGATCGCGGCGGGCAGTCCCCTCCTGCTGGAGAAGACGACTGTTCGTTCGATAAACAAGGCGCTTGCCATGTGCAATATATGCATGGAAGATATTGATTTCTTTGATATTCATTCTCCGTCTGCCGCATACGCCCTTGCCGTGGAAAATACGCTGGGCGAAGCGGTTTCGGGCAGGATCAACGTGGACGGAAGCAGCCTTTCCTTTGGTTGTCCCGGGGCGGCGACCGGGGGTGTTATGGCCGTTCGCCTGATCAGCAGATTAAGGGGGCAAAGGGGTCGGCGGGGGCTGATAAATGTCGGCGCCCTGGGCGGTCAGTCGCTTTCCGTCGTTATTGAAAGCGTATAAAAACCGTCTTTTGAGCCAATTGCAAAACTATTTGTCATTCCCGAAAGCGGAGCTTAATGTACACAATGCTTCTATCGGGAATACGGTTTTTCAAGCAGTTAGAACCAGATTATGAAAATTAAACTTCGTTTTCCCGCTTAAAATCATTGCGGGAATGACAGAATGTGAGAGTTTTGCAATTGCCTCAGATGATTAAAAATTTACAGGCAGGTCCGGGGTATCCCGGCAGAAAGTTATCGGGAGGAAAGATGAAAAAGTTTTTTTTCTTTTTGGGAGCGGTGGTAATGGTTTGGGGGATGGCATTGCCATCTTTCGGCGCTGACGGCGTAAAACCGCTGATCATCGATGTTCGAACCGAAGCCGAATGGAACGAAGGCCATCTCGAGGGCGCCATCCTGATTCCTTACGAATCGATCGGGGAGAAGGTGGGGGCCGTTGCCAAAGACAAGTCCAGTCGCATTTACGTCTATTGTCGAAGCGGCAGAAGATCTCAAATAGCGAAGGAAACCCTCGAAAAAATCCACTACAAGGATGTCGTGAATCTCGGAGCGCTTAAAGACGCGGCCAGGACAATGAAGCGCAAGATTGTAAAGTAAAGCCGGCAGAGGATTCGGAGCGGACCGAGGCCCGGACCGGCAAACACGCCGTCATTGGACCGGGATCGAGAAACGGGAAGGTCAGAAAGACACGACCTTGCCCGGCAGCACAATAGAACCGTCCCCTTTATTTTGCGGGGAGGGGGATCTTCGCCTCGCAGGGAACGCCAACCTGGCAGAGACCGCAGCCCGACGTTTCAAAACCAAACCGTTCCTGAATCGATTTTGACGATACATCGTGAACATAGGCAGCACATTTTTCCTTGTCGTGCCCCTCCCGCGTGATGGCATGCGCCGGGCAGCGCTCGATGCATTTACCACAGCTCCCATCGCTGTAGAAGAGGCAGTAGGCATGGTGGTCGGTGTAGGGCCGCGCCGACGGGGGGACGGCAATCCGGGCGACGACGGAGCCGCAGCGCATCGCCTTGCCCCGGGGGGTGATCAGGCCGTCCGAGAGCCCGAAGGTGCCCAGGCCCGCGACGAAGGCCGCATGCCGCTCCGACCAGGAAGAGGCGAAACCGTACCGGGCCGAATCTTCCCGCTTCCAGGCGGGCGCGTTCACAGGCGCCACAGCCTCGCAGCCGGCCTCCTGAAGCCTCCCTGCCAGATGGTCGCGCAGCTTGACGTTGAAATCTTCCCCATACTTGCGGGACCTTGCCCAGCGCTCCGCCGAAACGGCCTTTTCCCGGCTGTTATCGCGCCGGGTCTTTTCCGTCTGCGGCAGGATCCAACTGATCACAGTCAATTCAGCGGCGGCAACCTGCCGCCCGGGAAACGTCGCGTCAAAAATCTCCTGCGGCGTCCAGTAGAAAGAACCTATATCATCTTTGAACTGTTGATAAAGCGGATCGTCGCCGCGGGAAAAACCGACAAGCGGCGCCGCCCACGCCGGCTCAAGGACGTCTTCGAAATGAAGGCTGTTCTCGGCGGAGGCCATGTAGTCGAGGATGCGCTCCCTGATCCACGCCGCCGGATTTTTCGCGCTGCCGCCCGTTTCCACCATCTTCCACCTCCTTGCTGTGCGCTGGGAAAAATCGTTTACATTAAAATGACCGCCCGTGGCAACCGAACTTCCTTTTTGGGAAAGGCCCTCAACAGCAAGCCGCTCCCTTTTTTCCGGAAGAGGCGGCTTCCGAGTTGGCGGTGCAGCAACACGCCGAACCGGTGCGACCCAGCATATCGTTGATCACGGCCGCCGCGCAGCCGACGCCGGCCTGCACAAAAATCGCTTCGGCAGGGCAATTCCGGCTGCAGGCGCCGCACTCCATGCACGCATCCCGGTTCCGGATTTCGACATGGCGGCCGTTCATTGCAAACACCGCGTGCGGGCATACCTCCAGGCATGTTCCGCAGCCGGTACATTTTCCCTGATCCAGTTTCAAGGTAACCACATTCCGCAGATAAATCAGTTGTCCCATCGTAAAACTCCTATGCAGTCAAAATTGACGCAATCCACAGGATCAGACCGGTTAGTCCCATCCCGATCTCCACCGGAAGCGCCCACCGCATCTCCCGGTTCACCCCGGACGGGGAGGTAAACGTGGATGCCCCGGTAAAATTCATCGCCAGATAGGCCGTGACTGCCGGGATGAGCAGCAGCCACGCCAGAATGCCCAGCCGCCCCGCCCACAGCGAGGGATCGTATCCGTGGCCAAAAAGCATCATAAGCGCCACGACCGCTCCCAGCGCCAATCCCTTCGTCGAAAATGCCCGTCCGGGGAGATACGGCAATAGCAGGGGATGGATTACCGCCCCCGCCATAATCGCACTCAGAAACGCCAGAACTGCAAAGGCGCCTTCAGCGAGGGCTTTTTCCCAGAAACCGGCGGGGCCGCCGATGCCGCCGAAAAGGAAAAGGAGGGGCGCAATGATCAAGGCCGGTTTTAGGGCTTCGACCAGCTCGACCGGTATCAGGACAGTCCTTTCCCGAAGCGGGAAGGTCTTGAGACGCATTTTGCTGGTGGCCTTGAACCCGGCATCCATATATTCAGGCAGGTCCTCGGCCCTGATCGGGCCGAAGCGAACGCCAAATCCGGAGAGTTTTTTGACCGTATGGGCGGCCACCCCCGACGCTCCCAATTGCGGGAGAATCAGCGACCGGTGGCTGACGACCTCCTTCAGTCCGCTCGCTTCAATCCGGCCGACCAGCTCCTCCGTACCGAAGGTTCCCTTGCCGGCAGCGCACCAGACGTTGATTCCCTTCGTATCGAGCACAAGCAGCCAGAGGTCACGGCCGGGCAAAGCACACCTCAGTGCGTCAAAACTCAGCTTGTAATTGGCGCTCACCAGGACCGGCGACTCCCGATCCGGATTTCCCAGCGCGTAAAGACCCGGATCAACGGTGTAATCCATCCGGCCGATCCCCCAGCGGGCCTTGATCGCCCCCCAATAATCCCGCCCCTGCAATTGTGCCGATACCCTGGGCAGCAAGCCTACTGGCGTTGCCAAGGTCCCGGTCACAAAATCCTGGTCAAGACGCGGAAGGAGCGGCGACTTCTCGCCGACTTCACCCGCACAGCAGGCGGACACGGAAAATGACGGCAAAAAGACGGTCTTTTCGCTTTGGCAGCAAGAAGGCTGATTTGTTTGATTCATTACACTTCCTCTCGTCCCGGCAACCGACAATCAATAAAAACAACGACAGCAGGGCAGTCTGATTTTCAGTAAATGAACATGGCGGCTTTATACAGGGATGGCTTCCGGTCGTCAACCTTTTCCGTCTTTAACAGTTATCTGCCGGCCATTCTTGACATCCTTTTTGTCCATGTTTAACTTACCGCCACAGTTGTAATTGTTATAAAATAAGGAGGAAATTCTCTATGAGATTCGATAAATTTACATTGAAGGTGCAGGAGGCGCTTCAGGAGGCGCAGGGGATCGCGGCGCAGCATGGCCACCAGGCGGTCGATGTCGAGCATCTGCTCTTTGCCTTTTTGAAGCAGCCCGAGGGAATCGTTCCCGATATCCTCCGCAAGCTGGGGGCAAACCTCCGGGACATCGAGGAAGAGCTTCAAAAAGCGCTTGATAAAATCGCCAAAGTGGAGGGCGCCACGACCGGACAAGTTTACCTCTCGCCGCGGCTGAACCGCCTTCTGGATGCCGCCCTGGGCGAGGCAGCACGGCTGAAAGACGAGTACGTCAGCGCCGAGCACATTCTGGTCGCCATGGCCGACGAAAAGGGAGCGCCGCTGGCGAAAATATTTGCGGCAAACGGCATCACGAAGGATGCGATTTTCCAGGTGCTTGTATCTATCCGGGGAAATCAGCGGATCACCGACCCCAACCCGGAGGAAAAATACCAGGCGCTGAAAAAATATTCCCGTGATTTCAACGAACTGGCCAGCAGCGGCGCCTTCGACCCGGTTATCGGCCGGGATGAGGAGATAAGGAGAATCATGCAGGTGCTCTCCCGTCGGACAAAGAACAACCCGGTGCTCATCGGCGAGCCGGGCGTCGGCAAAACGGCGATCGTCGAGGGGCTGGCGCAGCGGATCGTCAACGGCGACGTTCCGGAAAGTCTCAAGGACAAACGGGTGATCGGACTCGATATCGGCTCTTTGATCGCCGGGGCAAAGTACCGCGGGGAGTTCGAAGAGCGCCTCAAGGCCGTTTTGAAAGAGGTTTCCACCGCGCAGGGGGAGATTATCCTCTTTATCGACGAAATCCACACCGTCGTCGGCGCCGGGGCTTCGGAAGGGGCCATGGACGCCTCGAACATGCTGAAACCAGCTCTGGCGCGGGGAGAATTGCGCTGCGTCGGAGCGACAACCCTGAACGAATACCGCAAGTACATTGAGAAGGACCCGGCCCTGGAGAGGCGTTTCCAGCCGATCATCGTCAGGGAACCGTCGGTTGAAGACACGATCGCGATTCTCCGGGGGCTGAAGGAGCGCTACGAGGTGCACCACGGGGTGAGGATCAAGGACGCGGCGATTATCGCCGCGGCAACCCTGTCGAACCGGTATATCAGCGACCGATTCCTTCCCGACAAGGCGGTTGATCTTGTTGACGAGGCGGCCTCCCGGCTGCGCATTGAACTCGACAGCATGCCTGCGGAGATTGACGCCCTCGACCGGCGGGTAATCCAGCTCGAGATCGAAAGGCAGTCGCTGAAAAAGGAGACCGATAAAACCTCAGTCGAAAGGCGGGGAAAGATAGAAAAGGAGCTTGCCGATCACCGCGAAGCGATGGACAAAATGAAGCTCCACTGGGCGAGCGAAAAGGAAGCGATCAAGAAAATTCAGAGCATCAAGGGACAGATCGAAAGCTTCAAGCTTGAAGAGCAAAATGCCCAGCGCTCAGGCGACCTCGCGCGGGCGGCGGAAATACGGTACGGAAAACTCGTCGAATTGAACCGGGAATTGGAGCAGGAAAATCTTAAACTGCTGGAGGCGCAGACGGAAAAACAGATGCTCAAGGAAGAGGTGGACGCGGAAGATGTGGCCGAGGTGGTGGCAAACTGGACAGGCATCCCCGTTTCCCGGATGATGGAGGGCGACGTCCAGAAACTCCTCCAGATGGACGAGCGTCTATCCAAACGCGTCATCGGACAGCAGGAAGGGATCGCCGCCATCTCCAGCGCTCTGCGCCGGGCTCGTTCCGGCCTTCAGGACCCAAACCGGCCGATCGGTTCCTTCATCTTTCTCGGCCCGACCGGGGTCGGCAAGACCGAACTGGCCAAGGCGCTCGCGGAATTCATGTTTGACAGCGAAGCAGCCTTGATCCGCATCGACATGTCGGAATTCATGGAAAAGCACTCGGTAGCCCGACTGATCGGCGCTCCTCCAGGCTACGTCGGTTATGATGAAGGGGGATTTCTGACCGAGGCGGTCCGCAGGAAACCGTACTGCGTTCTATTATTCGACGAAATCGAAAAGGCGCACCCTGATGTCTTCAATATCCTGCTGCAGATTTTCGATGACGGCAGGCTGACGGATGGCCATGGCCGCACGGTTGACTTCAAAAACACGATTGCTATTATGACCTCGAATATTGCCGGCAGCGCGATCCAGGATCCGCTTTTGTCAGAAGAGGAAAAGACAGACATGGCCATGGAGGCCCTCCGGGCGACATTCCGTCCGGAATTTCTGAACAGAATCGATGATATCATCATTTTCCATTCCCTGCGGATGGAGGACATCGAACGGATCATTGACATCCAGCTTAACCTGATCAGAACCCGCCTCCAGGAACGGAAAATAACGGTTGAATTGACACAAAAAGCAAAAGATTATATAGCTCGCCAAGGTTACTCTCCGGTGTACGGCGCCCGCCCTTTGAAAAGGGTAATGCAGAAGGAAATTCTCGACCGTCTGGCAATGGAGCTCCTGGAAGGCAAGTTCGTCGAGGGGAACTCAATCGTGATAGATTACGATGAAACAGCTATTTCACTAAATAAAATATGAACATGCGGCAATAACAACTATTCGGCATGTTGTATGTAACCGCCTAAAGGAGAAGAAAAGATGAATACGCTTAAAACGGGATTGCTCCTCGGCCTGCTGACCGGGCTTTTGATGCTGGCAGGCGGCCTGTTCGGGGGGCAGCAGGGTGTTTTTATTGCGTTTATTTTCGCCACCGTGATGAACTTCGGAAGCTACTGGTTTTCGGACAAGATCGTTTTGCGGATGTACCACGCCCGCGAGGCAACGGAACGGGAGGCCCCCGAACTGTACAATCTGGTCCGAAACCTCGCCCTCCGGGCACAGTTGCCGATGCCGCGGGTCTATATCGTCCCCGAGGAAACCCCGAACGCCTTTGCGACGGGGAGAAATGAACACTACGCGGTTGTGGCCGTTACCGAGGGGCTCCTCCGGGCGCTGAAAACGGATGAGCTGGAGGGGGTTTTGGCCCACGAACTGACCCATATCAAAAACAAGGACATCCTCATCGGCTCGATTGCGGCGACAATGGCCGGGGCAATCGTCATGCTGGCGCACATGGCGCAATGGGCAGCACTTTTCGGAGGCGGCCGGAGCGACGACGATGAGGGGGGAAGCAACATCGTCGGCCTGATCCTGATGGCGATCCTTGCCCCGCTTGCCGCCTCGCTGATCCAGATGGCGATCTCCCGGTCAAGGGAGTATCTTGCCGATGAGGGGGGGGCAAAGATCTCCGGCAAACCTTACAGCCTGGCCAGCGCGCTCGGCAAGCTTGCCGGCGCCGCGCAGGCGATTCCGCTTACGGCAACCCCCTCGACCGCCCACATGTTTATCGTCAATCCACTGACCGGCAAGTCGCTGATGAATCTATTCAGCACCCATCCGCCGATCGAGGAGAGAATTGCCCGGCTTCGCAAAATGCGGACGTTGGGGGAACAATAGTTAAAAGTTAAAAGGCAAAAGTCAGAGTGCAAACAAATATTGAGGAGGCTCCATGGAAGAGGGAAAAAATGACAAGGGGTTTGTTATAAAGGACCGCCGTCTGTTTGACGAAGCGGGGGGAGTGCGGGCCGAGGCAGAAAAAAAGGCCGACGAGCAGGCCGACGAAAGCCTCGGCAAAGAGGAAATCCCCTCTTCACCTGTTCAGGATGAGGGTAAGGAAGAAGATTACGGCCCGCTTCCCGAAATGAATTTCGCCGGCTTCATCTACTCGCTTGCCACGACGGCCTTTTATCACTTCGGCGATTTTCCCGATCCGGCGACAAAAAAGCCTGCCCGGAATCTCATCGCAGCCAAGCAGACTATCGATATCCTCAGCATGCTCAAGGAAAAGACGGAGGGCAACCTCGAACAGGCCGAAAAAAAGATGCTGGAGGATGTCCTGTACGAATTGAGAATGCGCTATGTGAAGGAAGCCGAAGGCAAGTGACCTCAAAAAAGGCGCCGGCAAAGATAAACCTCTGTCTGAGGGTGGTCGGAAAGCGCAGCGACGGCTACCATGACATCATCTCCCTGATGCAGTTGATCAGCCTCTACGATGAACTGACCTTCGTTCAGAGAGCTTCCGGAATAATGGTCAAATGCCCGGGCAGCATTTTGCCCGAGGATGAAAACAATCTTGTTTTCCGGGCAGCCGCGGGATTTTATGACAGGACAGGGCTCAAGCCGGGGATCGAAATAACCTTGCAAAAGCACATTCCTGTTGGGGCCGGGCTGGGGGGCGGCAGTTCGGATGCAGCGACCACTCTCGTTACCATGAACGAACTGCACGACTCGCCGCTTTCAACGGAGGAACTGCTGCGACTGGGGGAATCTCTGGGGGCGGACGTTCCTTTTTTTATTTTCGGGAAAACAGCCTGGGCCTCCGGCAAGGGGGAGATGCTGACGGAGGCGCCAGGCCTGCCTTTATTCTGGATTGTTCTGATCAACCCCGGGTTCCCGGTTTCGACAAGGGAAATTTACCAGGGTCTTAATTTGGGATTGACAAAAAAAATAATTAAATATAGTATTCCGCGTTTTTCCTCAGTAAAAGAGGCGGCATCGGGTCTTGTAAACGACCTCGAACGGGTTACGCTGGCGCTTCATCCTGCTTTGGCGGAGATCAAGGCCTTTTTACTGAAGAACGGCGCCCTGGGGGCGGCCATGACCGGCAGTGGGCCAACGATGTTTGGCGTTTTTGCCGACGAGGCGTCAGCGCAGAGGGTTATAAGAAGCTCCGCTGCGCAAAACGGATGGCTGATGTTTTGCGTTCGCTCGCTTCAGGGGAGTCTTGGATAATTTAAGTAAACGATTTTAATTGGGGCGTCGTCAAGCGGTAAGACACAGGAATTTGGATCCTGCATTCGGAGGTTCGAATCCTCCCGCCCCAGCCATCAGGAATAAATTGGTGCAAGGAGTTGACATGCTTGAAAGAATGAGGGTTTTTACCGGAAATGCCAACGTTGACCTGGCACGCCGGATAACGGAAAATCTCGGCATCGCCATGGGCAAGGCCAACGTGGTATCCTTCAGCGACGGCGAAACGCGCGTGGAAATAAATGAAAATGTTCGGGGAATGGACGTTTTTATCATCCAGCCTACCTGCCCGCCGGTAAACATCGCCCTGATGGAGCTGCTGATCATGATTGACGCCCTGCGCCGGGCCTCGGCGGATCGGATAACAGCCGTTATCCCCTATTACGGGTATGCCCGGCAGGATCGCAAGGTTGTGCCCCGCGCCCCGATCAGCGCCAAGCTCGTCGCGGATTTGATAACCCAGGCAGGCGCCAACCGCGTTATGGCAATGGACCTTCATGCCGGCCAGATACAGGGATTTTTCAACATCCCCGTGGACAATATTTTCGCCACCCCCATTCTCTTTGAATACTTCAGGCATAATTACACGGGCGACAACATCGTGGTTGTCTCCCCGGACACGGGGGGCGTCGAGCGAGCCCGCGCCTTTGCCAAACGGCTGGGGGCAAGCCTTGCCATTATCGACAAACGCCGGGAAGGCCCCAATGAGGCTCAGGTAATGAATATCATCGGTCACGTCAAGGGGATGAGGACCATTCTGCTGGACGACATGATAGACACCGCCGGCACCATTGTTCAGGCGGCAAAGGCCCTCTCCGAGGAAGGGGCCCTTGAGGTGGCCGTCTGCTGTACGCACCCCGTTCTTTCCGGGCCGGCAATAGAAAGGCTAAAACAGTCAGCCATCAAAGAGGTGGTCGTTACGGATACGATCCCGCTGAATGAGAATGCCAAAAACTGCGATATAATAAAGGTTCTTTCCGTTTCCGCGCTTCTCAGCGAGGCGATTCGCAGGATCTACTACAACGACTCAGTGAGTTCATTATTTATTTAGGAGGAGCAAATGGAAACAATTGAATTAAAGGCCAGTATCAGGGAAAATTCCGGCAAGGGGCCGTCGAGACGTTATAGGATGGAGGGGCTTGTTCCTGCGGTAGTTTACAGCAAGGGAGACTCATCCGTTCACCTTACCGTCAGCGAAGCAGATATGCAAAAAATAATCCGTTCGAAAAAGGATAAGCATTTCATAAAGCTCGTAATCGATGGGGAAAAGCAAATGGAAAAAATTTCCATGCTGAAGGAATTGCAGTATGAACCGATGAGCCGGCATCTTTATCATGCCGACTTTTATGAGATCATAATGGATCACCGGCTGACGGTGGATATCCCCCTCAATTTCATCGGTACGCCGGTGGGCGTTGTCAATGGCGGCGAACTTCTGCATTCGAAAAGGGATCTGAAAATTTCCTGTCTGCCTGCAGATATGCCGGATTACATAGACGTTGCTTTGGCCGGACTGGATATTGGCGACTCGCTTAAGGTAAAGGATCTTGTTCTTCCGGAGGGGGTTGCCGCCGTTGACCACGGAGATGTGGGAATAGTGGCTGTCGTTGCGGTAAAGGCCGCTATCGTGGCGCCGACGGAAACGGCAGCAGGGGAAGGCGCTGCCCCGGCGGAAGCAGCGGCCAAGCCGGCAGCCACTGACAAGGGGAAAACAAAATAGCATTTCACCAAAGGCAGAATTTACCGCGTAACGGTGATTTTGCCATGCTTTTATGGCGCTGATGAGGGGATGGATTGAAGCTTGTCGTGGGACTGGGGAATCCTGGCTTAAAGTACAAAACCAGCAGGCACAACGCAGGCTTCATGATCCTTGAGCGCTTCTCGGATTTACATGACATATCCATCAATCAATCGCTTTTGAGTGCAGAGGTGGGCAAAGGCCGGATAAACGGAGAGATGGCAATCCTTGCCAAGCCCCAGACCTTCATGAACTTGAGCGGCGTTTCCGTCAGAAAACTGGCAGATTATTTTAAAATAACGACGGAAGATCTGATCGTGTTGCACGATGATCTGGATCTGCCCTTTCAGACAATTCGCCTGAAGTACGGCGGCGGCCACGGAGGGCACAAGGGACTGCTTTCCCTGATGCAGCACATGGGGAGCGGCGATTTCTGCCGCGTCCGCTTCGGGATCGGGAAACCCACCCGTAAATCCATGGTGGAGGGGTACGTTCTGGAAAATTTTTCCAGCACGGAAGCAGAGTCACTTTTCGAGGCGACGGACAAGGCTGCCGCGGCTCTCCATGATATTCTTTTCTCGGATATCCGGACAGCCATGCAGAAATACAACCGTAAGGAGGGTACGAACTCCGAAAAGTAAAACTTATTTTATTGACATTGCAAATAGCTTCAGTATATAAGCCGCGCGATGTAAACCGGCGCCGCGAAAGCAGTCATATCTGACCGGTGTAGGGTAAAATCAGAACAACTGTTTAAGGAAGTTCGTATTCGTCTCATTGGAGAACACGCGGCGGTTGACGTAACGGGTTTTTAAAACGCAACTTTAATTAAGGAGGGGATTTATGTTTGGTGAAAGTGCACTTTTCTACATTGCTCCACCAATAGCGGCTCTGACAGCGTTGTTTTTTGCCTATATCAAGGCCAGTTGGGTCAGTCGGCAGGACCCCGGCACCGAACGGATGCAGATGATCGCGAGTTGGATAGCCGCCGGCGCCCTGGCTTTTCTGAAGAGGGAATATCGCTATCTCGCCATCTTCGTAGTCTGTGTGGCGGTATTGCTTGGCATCAGCAACGCCGGCCTGGAGGACTCCAGCGCGATGATCGCCCTTTCCTTCATCGTCGGCGCGATCTGCTCCGCCGGAGCTGGCTGGATCGGCATGAAAGTGGCCACCAAAGCCAACGTCCGCACCGCTGCAGCCGCACGCACGGGGCTGAATCCCGCCCTGCAGGTTGCCTTTGCCGGCGGCTCGGTCATGGGAATGTGCGTGGTGGGTCTCGGTCTCCTGGGACTCAGCCTGGTTTTCATCCTCCTCACCTATATGTATCCCGCTTCAATCACCGACACCAAGGTCATGAACCTCGTACTTAACGTACTGGCCGGCTTCTCCCTCGGCGCATCCTCTATCGCCCTTTTCGCCCGGGTCGGTGGAGGCATCTACACCAAGGCAGCCGATGTCGGCGCTGATTTGGTCGGCAAGGTCGAAGCCGGCATCCCCGAGGATCACCCCCTGAACCCGGCCACCATCGCCGACAACGTCGGAGACAACGTAGGCGACGTGGCCGGCATGGGCGCTGATCTCTTCGAGTCCTACATCGGCGCCATTGTCTCTTCGATGATCCTGGGCACCGTCTGGTTTTCCGGCATCCAGACTGCCGGCGGCAACGGCATGAACGCCGTTTACCTGCCCCTCGCCATCTCGGTTATCGGCATCGTCGCCTCGATCATCGGCGCCTTTTTCGTCAGAACCAAGGAGGGCGGAAATCCGCAGACGGCACTCAACATGGGAACTATCGTCGCCAGCATCCTGATGATTATCATGACCGCCGTGGCGATTAAGCAGCTTCTTCCCGCCGGCGGCATTACCGTCACGGGCATAATCAGTAAAACTACGACTACTTACCAGTGGTGGGGGGTCTTTCTCGCGATCGTCGGCGGGCTGGTTGCCGGTATGGCGATCGGCTTCGTGACCGAGTATTACACAGCCACGGAAAAAACCCCGGTTAATACCATTGTCGAAGCCAGCAAGACGGGAGCGGCCACGACAATCATTCAGGGAATTGCCGTAGGCATGAACTCCACGTCCATCCCGATCTTCCTGATCTCAGCCGCGATTCTCCTTGCCTACTTCATGTCCGGACTTTACGGTGTGGCCCTCTCCGCCGTGGGCATGCTCTGCACCACAGGCATCCAGCTCGCAGTTGACGCCTACGGACCGGTCGCCGACAATGCCGGCGGTATCGCCGAAATGTCGAGACTCGGCAGAGAGGTCCGCGCCCGCACCGACAAATTAGACGCTGTCGGCAACACCACTGCCGCCATTGGCAAGGGCTTCGCCATCGGCTCGGCAGCACTCACCGCCCTGGCTTTAACCAGCGCCTACATGACCAAGATGGGAGGCAAACTTGCCCTCGACGCCGCCGACCCGGTCGTCCTCGTCGGCCTGCTGATCGGGTGCATGCTGCCTTTTCGCTTCTCCGCCATGGCCATGGTCTCGGTGGGCAAGGCAGCCCAGGACATGATCCAGGAAGTGCGCCGACAGTTTCATGAAATCCCCGAGCTACGGCCCGCCCTCGACGCCGCCCAACGCGCCGAACACGAGGATCGCGCCCCGACTGCCGAAGAACAGAAGATCATCCAGGCCGCCGACGGCAAGGCCGATTACGCCAAGTGCGTTGACATCTCTGCCACCGCTGCCGTCAAAAAGATGGTCGCCCCTGGTCTGATGGCCGTCAGCGCCCCTGTTGTTGTGGGCATCATCAGCCCCAATATGCTGGGAGGACTGCTGATCGGCGTGACGATCTCCGGCGTTTGCCTCGCCATTTTCCAGGCCAACGCCGGCGGCGCCTGGGACAATTCCAAAAAACAGGTCAAAGAAGGCGGCCACGAAAAGTGGGGAGTTGGCTACGATGAGATGCACAAGGCAACCGTTACCGGCGACACCGTCGGCGACCCGTTCAAGGACACCTCCGGCCCCTCGCTCAACATTCTGATCAAGCTGATCAGCGTGGTGGCCATGATCATCGCCCCGATGCTCTACAACATGCACTTCAGATAGAACCGGATTCCCTCCGGACATTAAAAAGCCAGGCTCGCTTGCAGCCTGGCTTTTTATTTTTCCATAATTCCCTGCGGCTCGCCCAAGACATCCTCATTGCCTTTGCAAACTGTGCTCCCGCGCTTAATGTAACGATGGTAAAGTCAAGGGAAAATGCAATGAAACGTAAATACTTACTGGTTTTGCAGCCTATTTCTCGTTACACTGATTCAGAAACGCAGGGTGTAAAAAAGTGGCGGATGGAAAAGGAGGGAGCCTAAAAACCATCCGCCACCGTGGCACCGAAAGGGGGAATTGCTTCCCGTCCTTCAGTTTTCAGGAAAAATACTATTCACCGCCGGCTTGTCTGCCCCGGTTTGCTCATCACTGGCTACAAAGAATTCAAACTCCTCTTTTTTTGCCATTTCAGAGCTATTGCCCTCATATTTATGCGAATTTCCGTCTTCCGGCTCTTTGTGCATAAAACTTCCGCTCTTACGGGTTGCCAACATAAACTAAAAAACTCGCCAAACAATCAGTCCGTAGCAAATTCGCCAATCCATCAAGCAATAGAAATGCCAGAATTGCATCTATTCTTTAAATCTTAGCACTGCTGACAATAGTTGAAAATATTCCTGAGCCGCAGGTTTTCCTGCAATTTTTTCCTCTGTTAAACAAGTCCCCATATATTCAGATTATTATCAGTCTCGCCTCTTGATAAAAAATATGGTAATGGCTCATCGGCTTTGCAGAAAAGCGCTCTTTTGCTGTATTGAAAGACACGGCTTGCTGTGTGACAAGCCGATCAAGCCCGCGGTAACAGCGCTAATCGCGATAATTCTTGCGCTGAAATGGCACATAGTGTGCTAAATTGGCACTTATTTTAAAGGAATCCCTGAAAATGGCAGAGATTAATAAAGACAATTATCCACCGCCGCGCCTTGCCTGGTTTATGTGGGGACTGGGGGCGGTTTTATATCTGATAGGCTTTTTTCAGAGGGTCGCGCCAGCCGTAATAACAACGGAACTAATGCATGATTTTGCCATCGGCGCCACCGGTCTCGGAAATCTCTCCGCCTTTTACTTTTATAGTTATGTCTTCATGCAGGTTCCTACCGGCATCCTGGCTGACCGCCTCGGCCCGCGCCGTCTGCTTGCCGCAGGAGCGCTAGTCGCCGGCATAGGCACACTGTTTTTCGGGCTGGCGCCGACACTCTTTTGGGCTGGCATAGGCAGACTGCTGATCGGCGGCTCGGTTGCCGTTGCCTTTGTCGGAATGCTGAAGCTGGCTGCCCACTGGTTTGCCCCGCGTCAGTTTGCCCTGGCCACAGGAATGGCGCTTTTTTGCGGCATTATCGGGGCCGTCTCTGCGGGGGCGCCGCTCCGGGTGCTGGCTGATCTGGCTGGCTGGCGCCAAATAATAGTGGCCTCCGCCCTCTTCACACTGGGGACGAGTCTGGCGATCTGGCTTCTGGTCCGCGATGATCCCGCGTTAAAAGGGTTCACAAGTTACGCCCACCCGGCAGCGGAAGAGGCTCGGAAGAGCTCTGTTAAAGAAGACCTCCGGGAAATTTTCCGCTCTCGGAATACCTGGCTGCTTTGTCTGATTCCGGGTGGGGTGGTCGGCCCGATTCTGACCTTTTCCGGACTTTGGGGTTGCCCTTTCTGGTTACCCATTACCATTTCACCGCAACCGGGGCGGCAGCGCTCAACTCGTCCGTACTGATTGCCTGGGCGCTGGGCGGGCCATTGGCCGGCGGGCTTTCCGACAGGATCGGCAGGCGCAAACCCCTTTATATAGCAGGCTTGCTGACTCTTACCGGCGCCTGGGGACTGGTCATTTTAGTTCCCGCCCTGCCGGTTCCCCTGCTGATTGGCTTGCTGCTGCTGGCCGGGCTCGCCTCGGGGAGCATGGTTGTCGGGTTTGCCTTTATCAAGGAGTCCGTCCCCCTGCGGCTGGGGGGAACAGCTTCCGGTCTCGTAAATATGGGAACAATGACCGGACCGATGATTTTACAACCGGCGGTGGGGATGATTCTCGATTGGACCTGGCAGGGCAAGCTGGTTGACGGAATCAAGGTTTACGGATTTGACGCCTTCCGCCTCGGTTTCTCCCTGATGCTGGCCTGGGCAGTGGTCAGCTCCGTGCTGATTTTCTTTACCAAGGAGACTGCCAAAGATGGCCCAAAGATGAGATGCAAGATGTTCAGGTTATTTGTGGTCAGGCCCTTAGCTTTTTTTCTTCCCGGATCAGCTTGTAGCGGGAAATGCCCAGCCGCTTTGCCGCGCGGCTCCTGTTGCCGCCGCTTAACGCAACGGCGCCGGCGATGATCCTTTTCTTCGTCTCCTTGGTAACCCGGTCAACTGTCCCAATAAAATCGACCTCCGCGGTTGACAAATCGGGGAACATGTCGTCGATGCGCAAATTCAGTTCTTCCTTGTTCGCCGTTTTTCGCATCTCCGCCGGCAGCTTTTCACACGCGATCAAATCTCCTCCACTGTGGAGTATCATAATCCGCTCGATTATGTTCCTCAGTTCACGAACATTCCCCGGCCAGGGATAAAGGATAATAATCCGTTCCGCCTCTTCCGTAAAACCCTTTACCGTCTTTTTGAATTTATCATTGAACTCTTCCACATAATAGCGGGCCAGCAGCAGCAGGTCCTCTTTTCTCTCCCGAAGAGGTGGAATCTGGATCGGGACCACGCTGATCCTGTAATAGAGATCCTCCCGGAAAGAGCCTTCTGCGACCATGCGGTTCAGATCCCGGTTCGTGGAAAAGACGAACCGCACATCGATCGGAATGCTTTCATTGCCGCCCAGACGGCGGATATGCCTGTCTTCCAGCATCCGTAGAAATTTTGCCTGAATACGGATATCCATATCGCCTATTTCGTCGAGCAGCATCGTGCCGCCATTGGCGTATTCGATAAGGCCGATCTTCCGTTTTCTCGCATCGGTAAAGGCCCCTGCCTCATAACCAAATATCTCGCTTTCTAAAAGCGCCGCGGGAATCGCCGCGCAATTGACATCGACAAACGGTTTGGCAACCCGGTTACTCTGGCGATGAATCGCCCGCGCAATCAGCTCTTTGCCTGTACCGCTTTCGCCCTGGATAAGAATGTTGGTATCGTGCCCGGCCACTTCCTTGATTATGTGAAAGAGCTCCAGCATCTTTTCCGATTTGCCGATGATGTTATGAAAACCCAGCAGGATATTCTCCCGTTCCTTGAGTTTTTTCACCTCGGTTTTCAGGGAGTTCGCTTCGATCGACAAAAGCGAATGCATAATCGCATTTTCGTAGGAATTGGAGGCGTTGTTGACAAGAATGTCCAGAATATGAATCTTCTCCGGCGCATAGTCCCCTGTTTTTTTGGCCAGATAAAGCGCGCCCTGGAATTTCTCCCCAATCTTCAGCGGAATGGCAAGCTCCGAGGGATAATCGGCAAAAAAAGGACGAGTGGCCGCTCCTTGCGAGTTATTCCGCCGCAAAACGAAAGCGTTGTCATCGATCGCCGTCTTTATAATGGTATGGGCTATTTCCTCCTTATAGGACATCTGGTCGTCGATCAAAACCTTGCCCCCGTCATTGACCAGACAACGGTTCTTTTCAAGATCGAGAATATAGACAAATACCTTTTGCGCGCCCGCTATCCGCATCGCCCCCTCGGCAAGAATTTCCAGGATATGGTTATTGAGGATGTAGCTGGCGTTCATGCGGGAGACAGAATCCTGCAGGACGGTAAGCATCCTGATTTTTTCCAGATTGTCTTCAAAAAGCCTGATATTGTGGATCATCATGCTCAGAATGTTGGCATAGGTTACAAAAAGGTTGATTTCCTCCGGGCAGAATTTGGTCTCCTCGTTAAACCAGGCGGCGATGATGCCGATCACCTCCTCCCCTATCTTTAGCGGGGCACAGAAGTATGAACCACGATCGTATATTTTTGTAAGCATCCGGTCCATTTCCGTCATACGGGGATCAGTCGCGGTCACCTCGACCGCGATCGGCTGGCCCGTTTTTGCCACCTTGGTGACAATGCAATCGTGTTCATAGATATTGATGATTGAAACGATCTTGCGCAGCTCTTCGCGGCTGTAATTGTTGATTGCTCTGGCTTCCAGATTCTGGCGCGAGGCGTCAAAAAGACGGATGATGCCCCGGTCAAAGCCGATGCTTTCGACAACCTCATCGAGTATCTTCTCCAGTATCTGATCGACCTTGGAAGGCGCCGCCAGAAACGTGCTCAGCCGAAAGATGCTCTGCAGCAGCTTGTCTTTGTCGAGTTGAAGCGCCGCCGGGGGCGGCAGATTAGCCAATTTTGTCATAAGCCAGAAACTGCATGGTAAACATCGCCCGGCCCTGCGTCGCAGAGCGCAGGTCGGTGGAATAGCCAAACATTGCCTTGAGCGGAACCTTGGCCCTTATCTCGCTGATTGTCCCTTTGGGGGAAATCTCCTGAATTTCCCCCCGCCGGGCGTTGATATCCCCGATAACCTCGCCCATAAACTCCGGAGGTGTAATGATATCAACCCGCATGATGGGATCAAGCAAAACAGGTTCGGCCAGTTGACAACCATCCCGGAAGGCGGTTGCCGCGGCAATTCGGCAACCCAGCGGGGTGGTTTCGCCTTCCCGAATCACACCGCCTGCAATCGCAATCCGGATGTCAATGACCGGATAACCGGCCAGAACGCCGCTCTGCAGCCCCTCTTTTATCCCTTCTTCCATGGCCAGGAGCATTTCTTCGGTAAACAGGGGCGCTTGATCATCGAGTTTGCGGATTATCTCTGCACCGCTCCCCCTTTTGCCCGGTTCCAGCAGAAGCCTGACGCTGCCGAAATGCCTCTTGTCCGCCAATTCCCGCTCGAAAACCCCCTCGCACTCCACCTGTTTTTGAATGGTTTCGCGGTGGACAACCCGCGGCTTGCCGACATTGATGCGGGTATTGAACTCGCGCAGCAGGCGGTCGGTTATTATCTCGAGATGCAGTTCTCCCATTCCGGAAAGCACCGTCTGCGCCGTCTCGTCATCGTCTTTTACCCGCAGCGTGGGATCCTCCTCCATCAGCTTCCCCAGGGCAACAACAAGCTTTTCCTGGTCAGCCGGGGTCTTCGCCTCGATCGCCAGACTGATGACCGGTTCATAAAAGTCGATCAGCTCCAAAAGGATCGGGTGCTCCTCGCTGCAGATCGTATCGCCGGTCGTTATCTCCTTGAGTCCCATGACGGCAATGATGTCCCCGGCCCCGGCCTGCTCCAGCCGCTCCCTCTTGTTGGCATGCATCTTCAGGATGCGCGAGATCTTCTCCTTCTTGCCCCGGCTGGCATTGAACAGCTCGTCCCCGGCGTTTATCCGTCCGGAATAGATGCGCAGATAGGTAAGCTTGCGGCCTTCATCCTGCATTATTTTGAAGGCCAGCGCCGCCAGCGGCTCCTTATCACTGCTGATCCTGATTTCTTCCTGCTTGGTCAAAGGGTTTATCCCCCGCACCGGGGGGATATCCTCCGGCGAAGGCAGATAAAAAACAACGGCATCCAAAAGCGGCTGCACCCCTTTGTTTTTGAGGGCGGAGCCGCACAGAACCGGAACAATCTTCAGGGAAATCGTCGCCTTCCGCAACGCCTCGTTGATCTCGGCGCCGCTTATTTCCACCCCTTCCAAATATTTTTCCGCAATCCCGTCGTCAACATCGGCAAGGAGCGAAATCATTTTTTCCCGTTGCTCCTGCGCCTGCGGCATTGCCTCCTCGGGAATATCCTCGTACTGATACTCCAAACCCTTCGTAGCATCGTCCCATTTAAGCGCCTGCATGCGGATCAGATCAACAACGCCCCGGAATGACTCTTCTGCCCCCAGGGGCATCTGGACAGGCAAAGGCAGCGAGTTGAAGCGCTCCTTCATCTGCCCGATCGTCCCCTGAAAATCGGCCCCGATCCTGTCCATTTTATTGATGAACGCAACCTTGGGAACCCCGTAGCGGTCGGCCTGCCGCCAGACAGTCTCCGACTGCGGCTCCACGCCGTCCACGGCGCAGAAAACGACGACGGCCCCGTCGAGCACCCGGAGACTCCGCTCCACCTCAATCGTGAAATCCACATGGCCGGGGGTGTCGATCAGATGGATCGCATGGTTCTCCCATTGGCAGGTTGTCACCGCCGAGGTTATCGTGATGCCCCGTTCCTGCTCCTGGGGCATCCAGTCCATAACCGCCTCGCCGTCGTGAACTTCCCCCATTTTATAGGACTTCCCCGTATAGAAAAGTATCCTCTCGGTCACCGTCGTCTTGCCGGCGTCGATGTGGGCGGCTATCCCGATATTCCTCGTCCGCGAAAGTTTTGATTTTGCTGCCATAACTGCACCAGAAAATATTTATTAACTATTGAGGCTGAGGAACCCTGATCAGTTCCTGGTTGGGATAAAAAGGCTGGTCAAGCCCGATATGCCCCTTCAGCGACTCCCGGCTCTTGCCTTCGATCAGAATTTTCACCCTCTTTATCTCCGGCAGGTTGGCAGTCAGGGTATTCGTCAAGGAATAGACGGTAGCCATCTCCGCGGCGCTTCCCCCGGGATGGTTTTTAATCAGGCTCTCCCGAAAATCGACAAGCAGCAGGTCGCTTCCCTCTTTTTTCACGCTTAGAAGTTCGGCATTCTGGGGAAACGTATTGACAAGCCCCGTTTTTGAGCCGGCGATCAAGGCATTTACCATCTCAACCGCCTGACTCTCCGGGGCCGTCTCCTTGACCAGAAATCTTTTTTCCGGAAGCAGGTAGCGTTCATTGGCATCGGAAAAGTACAGGATCGCCTCTATCTTCTCTTTTTTCGACTCGGCGATATGCTTGCCGGTCGCGGGCGGATAGATATAGTCAAAAAGCGTGATAAAAAAAACGGCCAGAAAAACTACCGCAACTACGACAATCACCGATAAGATCAGCGTTCTTTTGTTCTTTTTCGTTTTTTTCGATTTAACCCCGGCGCTGCGGATTTGCTTTTTGGTGGACATATTGCTCCTTAATTATTAGGGGTTTAGTTGACAACCCCTCTAAAATTATCCCTGCTTCTTGAATTTACTGCCTGCCCCGTTATTGCCGTTGACCCACCAGTCGTCATTTTCCTTCGACCACCAGGCCGAGTAATCCGTTTCGAGAATGCTCACGGCAAGTCGGCGCGCCGTTTCCGTCACCAGACGCTCCCGGGCAAAACGCATCCACTCCTTGCTGTATTTGTTTCCCAGATCGCCGCATTCCTTCAAGTGGAGGATCAACGCCAGTTGATCGGCATCCCGGGCCAGGAGCGCCTCTCTCGTTTGGCGCTCGTTGAATTCATCAAGGGCGCCTTCAATCTCCCCGCCGAAAAAAAGCGGGGCCGCCAGCTCTTTTACCGCCTTTTTCTCATCAACCTGCACATACTTTTTATTCACGTAATTCATGTCGCCGGTGCGCGCCTCGGGCAGATCGTGCATCAGGCATAGTCTTAAGACCTTCAACTCGTCGGCCTCGGTATCCATTTTACACAATGCATACCCAATATAAAGAGTGCTCAACACATGCTCGGCAACCGACTCGGAACCGGAGCCGAGGAACTGAAACCCGCTCCGGGGGGTCTTCCTCAACATGCTCGTTTCAAAAAGAAATTCAGCTATTTCCTTCATGCACCATCACCATCTGCTCTCCAAAAGAGGGTGCCGCCTTATTTCCAGCAACACTCCAACGACTTGCCTCAATGCGACAGATCTTTCTTGATTGTCCGCACCCGATTGCCCATCATCTCGGAAATCTTTTTCAACTGCTGCTGCAGGGCGGCGATGCCTTCCGGCTGCATTGCCGCAACCCGGTCGATCTGTTCTTTCCAGTACTCAACTATTTCTATCTCGCCATCCTTCAGCTTGCGCTCCATTCTTGCCTGTATTTCCTTAAGCAGCGCCGCATTCTTCTCCATTTCGCCCATATCTTTTTTCCCCCCCGACATCGCAAATGTCTCCATTAAGCAGTAACAATAATTTACTGGCGGGGTGTATATATCACTTAAACCATATCTTGCAATCAGGAAAATGGGTATCTGCAGCCCTGGCAGCGCCGGGCAAGGTCGTTCAGGCGGGGCAGGATGCCCGATTCCCCGGATGCCTCGACAAGGTTTTGCAGGGCACGGGGAATGTGCTGCAGGAAATGGGGTTTGCCGCGCGTGAGTCCGAGAAAGCCGTACGCGCCAAGGGCCTGCATCAGTCGCTGCGCGGAGGCTTGAAAAAAAAGCGCGCGGAATTTTTCCCATGAAGAAGTTGAGCCGGCAAGATCGTAATAAAAACGCAGCAGGTAAGCGCGCGCACCTTCCGGAAACTGGACGTAAGGATCGTAAATCAACGACCCGAGGTCGTAAAACAGGCTTCCGAACCGCATCCCCTGAAAATCGATAAGTACAGGTTTTCCTTCCTTAACCATTACATTTTGCGACTGAAAATCGCGATGGATCAAGGATGCCTGTGTTTGCAGAAGTCCGGCAGCCAATCCGGCCAACTCCGCTTCCAAGTCATTTTTT
Organism: Syntrophobacterales bacterium; assembly: GCA_019429105.1. NCBI lineage: Bacteria > Pseudomonadati > Thermodesulfobacteriota > Syntrophobacteria > Syntrophobacterales > Syntrophobacterales bacterium. The sequence continues at coordinate 95,973 of JAHYJE010000002.1, read as the reverse complement.
TCCTGCGGGGCAAGCTCCATCCGGCAGACTTTTTGAACAATATTCTCCAGAAAGTAGTTTCTCTCCCAACGGTATAATTTTTCATCATAAGCCGGCATCAAGGGAAGCGAGTGCGATAAATGGAGCTTCCTGTCAATCTGCTCCGGGGAAAATGCGTGCATTTTTGCGGCAAGCGCCAGCGTCTTTTCATAAATTGCCCGTCGCTTCCCCCACGTTTTTTCGCGCAGGCTATAGAGATCGCGATCGCCCAGATCCTCCATCAAAATCAGCCGCCGTTCCGGAGCGTGGTTATAAATGGCCGGCACACTGACGCCGCTTTCCCGAAGCAATGAGGCGGCGGCAACATAAACGTCGTTTTCCGCGTACATATCCCCGTAGCGCATCAGAATCGCCGACGGAAAACCAGGCGCTGCGACTCGGGAATAGCAGCGATCCGACCCGCCCTTGCCGACCGCTGACAGCTCTACGGGGGTGTCGGCAGGAATCCCCAGCGTTGTCCGGACAAACGCCTCTTCATCCGGATTATTACTGCATTTTTCCTTTTCCACCGGCTTCGCGGCAGCAGCGTTTTCACCCGGTTTTTGCCCCGCCTTTTTGCCTTCACTCGCACCGGGCGGCCATTTTTCGTAATTCAGCGGCGGCACAAAGGGGGCAAGCCTAAGGTATGCTTCCAGATTGCCGACATCCTCCCAGATCCCCTCGTCGATCACAACCGAGGCCACCGCGCCCGGTTTTTGTCTTATCATTTCCACCAAGGGCAAAATGATCGATTCCACGTTACCACTGGTCAGACGGCGTAAAAACCTTCTTTCCACAATGTAGATGCCGGTAAAAAGACAGTTTCTCACTCCAGGATTGCCGAGAATATTTCGAATGTCGCAGATCCGATCGTGATTATCGAGAGAAACGTTTCTGTTCGCCCCCCGGCTTCTGAGTGCCAGGGTAACTTCCCGCCCTTTTTCCCGGTGGGCGGCAAGCAGCCGGGAAAGCGGCAGATCCGAAAGAATATCGCCGTTATAAACAAGCAGGCTTCCCCCCTTTGCAAGCAGGTCTTCAATATTCTTGAGTCCGCCGGCCGTATCGAGCAGGATAGGCTCGTGCCGAAAAATAAGCGGTTTCCCCCGCCAGAGTCGGTCAGGAAAGGCAGCGTCATAAGCGGCGGCGAGGTAGTGGGTGTTGACGATAAAACGCTCTGCACCCACGGTCAGACAGTGATCCAGCGCATAGCTGACGAGCGGACGTCCGCCTACGGGGAGGAGCGGCTTCGGCAGGCTGTCGGTAAGGGGCCGCAACCTCGTACCCAGCCCGGCCCCCAGAATAAAACATGTTGTCGGCGTCATGCCCTACCCCTTTTTTCTACCAAACTCCGGATCGATCTTCACGAGCGCGGCGACGATAAAGCCGGGGACAGTCGAAACCAGTATCCACAGAAAGAACCCGGGGTAGCCTAAGCGTTCCTGAATCCAGCCGCTCGACATAGCCGGGATCATCATCCCGAAGGCCATGATCCCCGTTGCAATCGCATAGTGCACCGTCTTGTATTCACCCTCGCAGGCCATGATCATGTAGAGGGAATATGCCGTAAAACCAAACCCGTATCCGAACTGTTCGATCGCCACTGCGGCGTTTATTATCCAGAGATTCTGCGGCAGCGCGACGGAAAGATAGATAAAAATGACGTCCGGCAGGTGCATGGCAAAAACCATTATCCACAGCCAGTATTTAAGTCCCTTTCGCGAAGACGCCCAGCCGCCGAGGAGCCCTCCCGCCATCAGCGCCAGCGCCCCGACAGTCCCATAAACGATGCCGACTTCCGTCGTCGAAAGGCCAAGCCCCCCCTTCGCCCGTCCGTCGAGCAGAAAAGGGGCAACCATCTTGACGAGCTGCGCCTCGGCAAAGCGATAAAAGAGAAAAAAGGCGATTATCGGCACGATATCCTTCCGCCGGAAGAAAAGGACGAACCCCCGCAGGAAAAGCGCAAGCGAGCTCTTCTGCGGATCGCGCCGCACGGGATGATCCGCAGCCGGAAACGGAAGAACAATAACATGGTAAATGAAGAGGGCCAGCACCAGCGCCGCCAGCAGGAAAAAGGTCAGCGACCACGCCGTCTGCACGCTGAAGCCCCGCGTTTCCAGGTTCCCGGCAAAAACAACGAGAATTCCCTTGGCGGCGATCACCGCAATCCGGTAGAAGATCGTCCGCACCCCGATAAACGCGGCCTGCTGGTGCTCCTCAAGCCCCAGCATATAAAAGCCGTCGGCGGCGATATCGTGCGTCGCCGAGCTGAAGGCCATGATCCAGAAAAATGCCAGCGTGTAGCGGAAAAAGGCGGGTGCCGGGATCGTCAGGGCAACGCCGGCGAAAGCCGCCCCGACGATAAGCTGCATCGCCACGATCCAGAAGCGTTTTGTGCGGAACATATCGACAAACGGGCTCCACAGCGGTTTGATCACCCAGGGCAGGTAGAGCCAGGAGGTGTACAGCGCAATCTCCGTGTTGGAGACGCCCAGCCTTTTATAGAGGATAACCGAAACGGTCATCGCCATGATGTAGGGGACCCCCTCCGCCAGGTAAAGAGACGGAACCCAGATCCAGGGGTTAATGTGTTGCATCTTCGGGAATTTCATTGCCGACTGGTTTTGTCCCTTCCTGCAGTGCGCCGGAGTTTTTCGTCATTCCTGTAAAATTATGAATGGGGGCTATATCACAGGGGGAGAAACATTGCATTTTATTCTTGAGCGGTCAGCTAAAACAGTTTGGACCCCCGCTTCCTCCCGGGGGGCCAAAGGGCATAATCATTCTAAAAAGCGGAGCTTAATGTTAATACAATTGGAGGGACGCGCGTTGTCGCCACAATCGTATTGAGGGCCACATTGGGCCCGGATACGGACTGACTGGAGGCAACCATGCGGAATTCGAATTTATTCCCCGTAAAGGCAAACGGCGAGGTGCGGTTCCGATCCGTCGTATCCTTGGGAAACTTTGGCAGGGTAGCGACATTCATATCCAGTTCGCCTATGGCTTTGGCCGGCTGGAAAACGCCCTTTTCGATGCCGGTCAGAATTTCGGTGATCTGATCTCCCAGAAAGACCGAAATAATGGCCGGCGGCGCCTCATTCGCTCCCAGGCGGTGATCATTGCCGGCGCGGGCGGCCGTGGCGCGCAGGATGGGCGAGTAACGATCGAGCGCGGCCAGTACCGCCATCAGAAAAATCAGAAACTGGAGATTCTCGCACGGCGTTTTCCCCGGCTCCAGCAGGTTCTGGCCATCGTTGGAGCTCAGCGACCAGTTGTTGTGTTTCCCGGAACCATTGATCCCCGCGTAGGGCTTTTCGTGCAGCAAACAGACCAAATCGTGGCGCAGGGCAACCCTTTTCATGGTGTCCATGACCAATTGATTGTGATCCGCAGCAATATTGGTGCTTTCATAAATCACTGCAAGTTCATACTGGGCCGGCGCCTCGCCGGTATAGGAATAGAAGGCAGTCGGGATACAGAGCGTCAGACCGTCGCCGTCGTCGCGTAAAAACGCGGGCGAGGTGCAATCCCAGGCCGTATAACCTCGGGCCTCAAAGGTTGCCCGCAGACCTCCGGAAGGAAACGAGGAGGCATCCGGTTCGCCCTGGTTGAGCTCTTTCCCGCTGAACTCGAAAATCGCCTTGCCGAATCCCAACGGCTTTAAAAAGGCTTCATGCTTTTCGGCGGTAATGCCGGTTAACGGCTGAAACCAGTGGGTAAAATGGGTTGCCCCCTTTTCCATTGCCCAATCCTTCATCGCATTGGCCACGGAATCGGCAATGGTTCCATCTAAGGGTTTGCCTTCGTTGATCGTCGCCATCAACTTTTTATAAGCGGCTTCCGGCAGGCGCTCCCGCATAACCTTGTCGTTAAAAACATTTTCTCCGAACGAATAAAGCGCATTTTCAGTGTGTTGCATATAAACTTCTCCTTGTATGGAAATAACCCCCAATATTACAAAACGGCTCAATCGGTTGACCGGGCCTCTGTTTTTCAAGCGAATAGCATGCCAAAATTTAAATATATGATTATATGAGATATTTTAAAAAAACACCCGTGTGGAAGGTGATTATTGATACATATTTATACTTTTAATCCAGAAGGTCCTCCAAAAATTGCGAGGCGAACGGCCGACAAGACAAGCTGCAAACAGCTAACATAGCGATTTATAATGGATTTACCCAACGTGCTTGCAGCGCCGGCAAAGCGATACATTTTTGCACCAAGGGCGGCATTCTCCACTCTCCGTTGAGAAACTCATTGGCAACTAATCCACAATGACGCCGTATGAATTGTTTGCGGGAATAACCCCCGCTTTTCAAGGGAGACGCTGCATTCGGGAAGTGTGTTTTGCGGGCTGCCAGCGCCTTAACAGCTCACCTCATTTTTTTCCGCCATATAGGTTCGTTCTGGCTCCTCTATCTGCTCGGTTACAACATGAGTATCGCCGTCTGGGTCGGCATCATCGCCTTTGCGGGGCTGGATGCGGAAACGGGCGTCGTCATGCTCCTCTACCTCGACCTTGCCCATGAGAAGTGGCGCAAGGAAGGAAAATTGAATAGCCTGCAGGATCTCAAGGAATCGGTCATGTTCGGCGCCGTCAAGCGGATCCGGCCCAAGATGATGACGGTCAGCGTCATCCTGGCCGGCCTGGTCCCCATCATGTTCAGCCACGGCACAGGCGCCGATGTGATGAAACGGATCGCCGCGCCGATGGTCGGCGGCGTGGTCACCTCCACCATTTTTGAACTGGTGATCTACCCCGCCATTTACATGATCTGGCGCGGCAGGGAGTTAAAGACGAAGGGATAGATCACCCTGCATAAAGAGGTAAGCCGCTCCTTGGCAATATTTTGATAAGACGTTCAAACGGGGAAAAGCCAGTCCTGGAAGCTTGGATCGCGGCCCGACGCTATCGCCTGCATCCTTGCGGCAAGCATGCGCGTAATCGGTCCGGGCGCTGACGGAAGGAGGCGCTCTCCCACCCGGCTTACGGGCAGAACCCGGTGAACCGTTCCGGAGAAGAAAATCTCATCGGCTTCGTTCAGCAAGCCCTCTTGCAGGGCGCCGGCAAAGGTCTCGATGCCCATCGCCTTCGCCGCCGCCAGGATTGACTTGCGGGTTATGCCCTGGAGAATGTGACCGATATTGGGGGTGAGCAGACGCCCTTCGCGCACCAGGAAGATCGACTCCGTGCCGCCCTCCGCGATGTTTCCCTCCAAATCGAGCATAATCGCGTAAGCGAACCCGAGATTTTTGGCTTCCGTTCGGGCAACGAGGCCGTTGAGATAGTTGGCTGCCGCCTTCGCCTCAATCGGCACGGTGCGCGGATCAAGCCGCCGCCAGCGGGAGACAAAGGCGGTCACGCATTCATTTTCCGCCAGAGGCTTTTCTCCAAAATCGCCGTCGGGATCCAAAACAAAAATTGCCAGATGCAGCGGCTTTTGCGGGGGCAGAAGCGAAAACGAGGGCTCCGGATAAAAACCGATTATTTTTATCGCCCCCACCTGCAGCGTGTTGCGGCGAACCGTTTCTTTGATCGCCTCGTGCAACTCTGCCACGGAAAGGGGAAGCGTCATCTCCAGCGCTAAAGCCGAGCGCAGAAAGCGGGCAACATGCTCGTCCAAGCGAAAAATCGCCCGGCCCTTCGTCGTTTCGCCGAAGGCAAGCACATCGAAAATCGCCGAGCCCCTCCCCACACTGTGACTAAGGATGGGGAGCTTTGCCTCGCCCATCGCAACAAAGGCGCCATCCAGATAAACAATACGATTTTCCGGCATCTTCATTCTCTTCCAACCGCCCCGGAGACGGCGGGGCTCTGCAAATCATCCGGGGAGAAGGCAAATCGCTGCTCCAATAACCCCGGCAGCTCTTCCGGCGCAAACGGCAACATTGCAAAGAGGTGCTTTTCCAGCTCCACTGACCTCCGCCAAAGTCTGCTTAGCAACTCCCTGCGCTCCGACGTCCCGCCGTACCTCTCCATGATATAGTCCATCCGCTCCGCAAGCGAGGCAACCCTGTCATGGAGCACGCGTTTGTCGGCGTAATTGACCACTTCCGCCTCGGTTGGGTTCACTGAGAGAAAATAGCTTTCGAGAAAAACGTGCTGGCCGATTATCCGGCCAACCTCGGGGTACCCCTTTTCGGCAATCAGCAGTTCCCCGGTTCTGGCGTGATCCTCTTTTGTCTGCAAACTTCTTGTCTTCGTTATGTCATGAAGGAGCGCTGCCGCGCCGAGCAGTTCCCTGTTCAGACCGCTTTTCAGAAGATTATCCGCGATAAACAAAGAAACCCGTTGCACCTGCAAAGAGTGAGCGATCATGTTTTCCAGCATCCCCACCTCAGAAATTATTTCCATGCATACCGCTTCTGAAGGGATGGCGATTGGCCTTGCTTTCATACGCTCGCTTCATAGCAGATCGGCGGCCGGATAGCCATAGAATTTAAGAGGCCTCCAGAAGAACAGGAAATGCAAAAATCACCTTGACATAAGCTTGCAACTCCCCCTATTATCGGCTGCAAAAGAGATTGGCAGATGGCGCCGATTCACAATCACCCCTTGAGGAGGAAAAAATGAAAGCAACCGTTACCAAAAAATGCATGGGAGACAGAAACTGCAATAAATTATGCCCGGAGGTTTTCGAATACAATGAGGACGAACTGAAATCGACCATAAAATTGGACCCGATCCCGGATAAATATAAGGATGTGGTGCGACAGGCCGCAAAAGAGTGCGGCGCCGACGCGATTGAAATCGCAGATTAATGTTCACAAATCGCAGATTAGTGTTTAAGGGCTTGTTTTTCAAAGGTTTTCAGGAGGAAAATGCGACATGGCAAAATTCAGGGAAAGTAAAACAGCAAAGAATCTGCTTCTTGCCTTTGCCGGCGAGTCGCAGGCCAGAAACCGCTATACCTACTTCGCCCGGGCGGCGCGGCTGGATGGCTATATACAGATAGCTGATATCTTTGAAGAAACAGCTAATCAGGAATGCGAACACGCCTTTAGGTTCTTCAAATTCTTCAATGGGGGGGAGATGGAGATTAGCGGCAGTTTTCCCACTGGCGTCGTTAAAACAACCTATGAAAACCTGCTTGCCGCGGCCGAGGGGGAACATTTTGAGCATGCCGAATTGTATCCAGGTTTTGCCCAAATCGCCCGCGCCGAAGGGTTTGACCGCGCCGCCGAGACCTGGGAGGCGATCTGCGTCTCGGAGAAGCAGCACGAAAAGAGATATCGAGAGCTGGCCGCCAACATCAAGGCGGACAGGGTTTTCAAACGCGACCGGCCCGTAGTCTGGCGCTGCCGGAACTGCGGCTACCTGCACACCGGAGAGGAAGCGCCCCTTCAATGCCCCGCCTGCGCCCACCTCCAGGAGCAATTCGAACTGCTGGGCGAAAACTGGTAGCAAGAGACCGCTGCGCCCGCTTACTATCGCTGGCCGGATACAATGGAAAGGGAACAGATTTGTTTATTGACAATAATAAATCCGTCCCCTTTTCTCCCCTTGAAGATTCCTCTTGCTTTTATGTATCCCAAAAGATACAATTCGTCCATGATCGAAATCCGACAAACCGAGGCATATTTTCAGTGGTTCGACAGCTTGCGCGATCGACAGGCACGGGCGCGCATCAATGCCCGTATCCGCCGTCTGTCGCTCGGCAACTTTGGCGACGTGAAGCCGATTGGCGGGGGCGTCTCGGAACTGCGAATAGATTTTGGTCCCGGCTACCGAGTGTATTTCGTACAGCGCGGCCAGACGTTGGTGGTTTTGCTTGTCGGCGGCGATAAACGCACTCAAGACCGGGACATCAAGAAAGCGCTGAAACTGGCGCAAGAATTATAGGAGACTATCATGACAAAGACTAAAACCCGCCCTTGGGATGCTGCAGAACATTTGGAAACCGCAGAGGATATGGCCGCTTATCTGGAAGCCGCACTCGAACAAGGCGATCCCGCGCTGGTGGCGGCAGCTATGGGAGATATCGCACGGGCAAAGGGAATAACGCAAATCGCTCGCGAAACAGGTCTCGGACGCGAGAGCCTTTACAAGGCGTTATCACCCGAAGGCAATCCGGAGTTCGCTACAGTACTTAAAGTCGTGCGGGCGCTTGGATTACGGCTTCACGCAACCGCGGTCCAGTCATAGACTTTATGCCGTTATCCGCCGTTGACCAAAGGAACATGTTGAAGTCGCCATGGTGAAATACTGGTTGACAATTTAATCGTTTTATGGTGATATTGTAAACCAATAAACATTGGTGAACATATGATAGAAAAAAGACTCAAACAGTTGCGCTTGGTCAATGGCCTGTCACTGGATGGACTGGCAGCCCAGTTGGGTGGTTTTGTTACCAAGCAGGCGCTTTCAAAATATGAAAGAGGAATGGCAAAGCCTTCTCCGGTTGTCCTGAATAAGCTGGCGTCTGTCCTCGGTGTCAAGGCGGTATCCTTGTGGACGGAACCGACTATCTCGTGCAGTTTCATCGCCTACCGGAAAGGGTCGGGGCTAACAAAACATGAACAGACACGGGTCGAAGCCCTCGTGTACGGGCTCTTGGAAGAACGGATCCGCCTACGGGATCTCCTGCATGAACCGGCAAAGATGACCTTGCCCATCAAGGGCTTTCACGTAAAAGCGATCGGCGATACGGAAGCGTTTGCCAAGGAACTCCGGAACGTCTGGGGCGCGGGACTTGAACCCATAGCCAGCGTGACGGGGACCCTCGAAGATCATTCCGTTTTTGTCGCAGAGATCGAGGCTAACGAGCGGTTTGACGGGGTGTCGGCTGTCGCTTATGATGCCGAGCAGAACTTGTCCGCAGCTGCGGTTGCCTCCCGCAGGTCGCTTCCAGGGGAACGACAGCGGCTCAACCTGTCTCATGAGTTGGCCCATCTCGTCTTGGATGTTCCGGAACCGATTAACGAGGAAAAGGCAGCCTTCCGCTTTGCCGGGGCGTTTCTCGCCCCGGACGAAACACTCTACAGAGAAGTTGGCAGAAAGAGAGCGTTTATTCCGGCGGCGGAGTTGCTCCTTTTGAAACAACGCTTTGGCATGAGCCTGCAGGCTTTGATTTACCGGCTGCATGACCTTGGAATCATCTCGGACTCCCACTACCGGCAATGGTTCATGGACATCAATCGTCTCCACTGGAAAAAGCAGGAACCCTCGCCGCTGCCGTCGGAACAGCCGATGTGGCTGAGAAAAAGCGTGTTGCGCGGTGTGGCGGAAGGGTTGCTTACCGAGGAGGATGGAATGAAGATGCTGGGCGAATCGATGAAGATGAAAGAACCCGTGTCGCTTGTCGAACGCCGTGCGTTTATGAAGCTCCCTCTGCTTGATAGGCGGAAGATCATGGCCCGGCAAGCCAAAGAAATTGCGGCTCATTACGAAAAGGATGCGTCATGGAAAGATTTGGAGGGGGACGACATCGTTGACTATTAGGCGTGGCGACGTCTGGTTGGTCAACTTTGATCCAACCAAAGGCGCGGAGATGACGAAGACCCGGCCGGCTGTGGTGGTGAGTTCCGACGCCATCGGCATATTGCCGATCAAAATGATTGCACCGGCAACGGACTGGAAAGATCGTTACTCACGGAATCTCTGGCACATCCGGATAGATCCCGACAAAACAAACGGCTTATCAAAGACCTCTGCCGTTGACGCCCTGCAAGTGCGCGGCGTGGCAACGGAAAGGTTCATCCGTAAGCTCGGTCAAATCTCAGCATCCACGATGGATGAGATCGTCGCTGCGATAGCGGCTGTCATCGAGTATGAATAGTCAAGATTTTACCCTACAATCTAAAACAAACATACGAGATTTATCGGAAACCAAAATAATACGGGGAGTGTCCCTGTATTCATCAAAACGAAAAGAGGGAGCCTGCCGGTTCCCTCTTTTTCTTCATCCAATAATGCTTACTTTTGAATTCCCATTCTCTCTTTCTACAAGTCCGTTTTCAGTCCTACGAGCAAGGGCTTCAATTCCGGTAAACGCTCCTGAGCAACCTTCCAGACGGTTTTCAGGTCGACCCCCATGTAATCGTGGATGAGCACGTCACGCATGCCTGCCATGTTACTCCAAGGAAGATCGGGGTGTTTCTTTCTAAAGGATATTGGAATGTGCTTCGTTGCTTCGCCGATAATTTCGAGACACCTGATCACCGCATTGACCGTCTTCTTATCCGCCGCAAATATTTCGCAGGACATGCCTTGGGTAAACTCGGCGGTATCGGTAATAGCAGTTATAATATCATCAAGGTAGTCTGATATTTCCCACCCTTTAGACATATTCTACCTCGGATAGAATACGTTTGCCTATGGCTGGCTTGAGAGCGGTTTCCATGACCAGATCAACCTTGGCCTGGAGCTGGCTTTCGAGGTATGTGCGCAGGTCTAAAAAATCGAAGAGGTCGATATCTCGGTTGAAGGTAACGAGTATATCGATATCACTCTTCTTTCTCTGCCTCCCCCTAACATAGGAGCCAAACAAGCCGAGCCGCTGGACTCCGTAGCGGGATTCCATTTCGGTCTTTTTGTTCCTGATGATTTTAATTATTTCTTGCTTTCCCATAATTGCTTGCCTGCATTATTACGGGGATACAATAGGAGAATCTTTGTTTCATGTCAACGTGATTTAAGGCGACCTAATGGACCAGTTCCGCGCCGGCGTGGGTGTGCCAGAAATAGAGGCCCCCATCTTCCTTGTCCAGTTTTCGGCATACGCAATCAACGACCTATGTTGAAAAATAAAGCGTTGTATTTGATTTTTCAATGATAAATGCAACTCAATCCTTTCGCTTATCCTGACCGGCTTTCGGAATAACTACGAAGTAAGGACCGCATAGAAATCGTTCATGCCGGCAAATTCGGAGAACATCATCACCTCGCTGGAGATGCGGATGAAGTGCGGGATCGGGAAATGCGGCCGCTGCAATGTGGGGAAAAATACGTCTGCAAGGACGGCCCGGTTTTCTCGCTGGCCGAGCTCGACAAATTGACGAAGGAATATTGATTGCCTCCCCTTCGGAACAGCCTCTGTTTCCAGTCAAGATCCGCGATCTGCAAAAGAGGGAGCCCGCCGGTTCCCTCATTTCGTACATCGAATGAAGCTTTCTTTTGAACGGCTCTGCCACCGTCTGCAAACGGCGTTTTCTGCTAAATACTACTCTGGCGAAAGTTTACTGAAAGCTCCAATCAATCGGCAAAACGCACTTATTGACGGTTCCAGTGACTCGGCACCCCGCTGCAGAACTTGGCGCAAGATTTCGGGCGGAACCTTCGCAAGCATGGGGTCCAACATCGACAACAACTTTGACAGGTCCGTCCTGGCAACATCATGTGGACTTAGGAGTTTCTCGAAAATCGAACGTATTCCTCGCAGAAAGACAGCTTCAGATGATTCTGAGCTCTTCCCACTGTGTGCCCACAAAACAGAAGGAAAAAGAAGTTCTGCCCAGGTATTCGGCACTTCGCCCTTATTGGGGAACCATGGTGTTTCGTTTAGAACTAAGATCGCATTCTCGGCAGATTTGACTGCTACCTCCTTTGTACTATCGATTAAGTCGCCAGAAAGCCATTTACAAAGATGAAAGAACAACACTTCATGTAGGAAAGTCCGATGTTTTGCATAATCAGCAAACAGCAGCGGTATCTGTGCATCTATAAGCGAGCCTCGAATTTCGAGAATATCCCAAGCTATCGGCAGTTTCCATAAATCAGTGTTAAGAAGAGATGCATCCAATGCAGCCAAATAGGCCTGTCCAGAATCCGGGTCGTCAAATATAGCAGACTCTCTGAGGATTGCCCACATCCGCGTCAGTTCCCTCAAATGGGGCTTATTGCTATCTCTGTCTGACCAAATTTTACTCCATACATCGAGCAAAGGAACCGTTTCCGCCATTTTGGGTTGTTGACCGTAAATGAATCGCAGGATTGTGGTGATTAGAATGCCGGTCTTGCCTACAGTTGAAATAGATGACAAAGATTGTTCGTCCAGGGCATCCAAGAAAAGGCAATCTTGAAGAATCGCTGGTAGCGCAGGATGAACTTCATTGGAATCGCGTGCGCAGTCTTTCAGTTGTAGAATTACTTTTGCAGAATCTCTGTCGTTTGAAACTTGACCAATTGAAGTTGCAGGGCGGTGACGATACTTCCTATCGCATGAGAAGCCTTCAGGAACCTCTCCAAGTCTACCAATCAACGCTGTTGTTGCTGAATAATGGATTGGCCTACCGTGTAGGATTGCATCACGAACGGTATTCTCATCAAGTCCGCCGAATTCATCTGATAACAGAGCAAGCCAATGATAGACATCGTGCCAGCGGTTTTGCTTGACTCTTGGATCAGCCATACATTCTTTGGCTGCCTGTCCGATTGATGCTCTACGTTGTTCAGCCATAAGACCGAATTCCAATAAAGCCATACCCCCACTCTCGCCCTCACTAATACCCCCAACTCGTGTGTCGTCGCAAAGCAATGACCACACTACATCCTTCCATTTAGCCTTTTCACTGATTGCCTGTGCTACCAAGGCGAGGATCGGTGGGGTTCCTCCCTTTTCGCAGATTTCTCTGCCTACTTCGATTAGACGCCGTCCGAACTCTGGATCTCTTGCAACCCTATTCATATTGTTTACTAATTGCCAACTGAATGATGTGCTCTGTTGAAGAGCAATGCACTTGGCTTCATTGATAGGAGTTAATCGTGCTCGGTGAAACTCCATAAGATGTTCGGCAGCACGACTAGCCGAATCAAGCTTCGGTTGATCAATCTGTCCCAACAAGAATTCGAAGGATGCTTCCGCAGCAATCAAAGCCTGCCCAGAGGGTTCACGACATAAATGCCAATTACCCAAAGACAAAAGAGATGCCATCAATTCCTTACGATAGGCATGATCCAGTTCAACCCCTCCTTTTTGAAGCACAATGAGAGCTAACGCCCGGGACTGAGGTTCAAGAAGGTTCAGTTTACTTCTCAAGGAAGCGAGTACACTGGGACCAAAGTCGAGTGTTAGACAGAAGCTCTCCCATTCATGCCAATCAAAGCTATGACTTTGCGCACGCGAGCGAATGGACACAAAAAGAGCCTCAGCCTCGGTTTGTGGATCAGCAGAGACTAGGATTGCAGCAGCACCCCGTCGCGCATAAGGATCGAGACTCTTCAATCTGTTTCGTAAAGCATTGCGAAAGATTTTGCCTTTTGGTCCCTTCAGTACTCGCACAAAACCTTCTCGCACCTCTGGATGACGTGGAAGAATATATTGCCCCAGACTACGCGTACAGCGCGCCAGCAATTCCGGCCCATTCTCGATTGTTTCGATTCTTTCGAGTAAAAGACGCCACCACCCGGAATGAGCTCCGTGCGGTTCCTCAGCATGGGAAATTCGGGAGGCTAGCCAGTGAACTCCACTGTCCCCTCCGTGTAAAACCAGCGCCGAAAGTATTTTTTCCGCCGACGCAATATATCCGCCATCGTGCATCGCCTTCATCAAAGCACCACCTAGGACGGATAAGCGCCGCTCACCGGCATCATAGAGGACCTTGGCAGCACCAGCAGCGACTGTTGCGTCCTCCGTGGCGAGCGCCCACCTAGCGAAACGCATCCATCTATCACCTAGGCGTTCGCGGCATTGTGCGAGAATCTCTCCCTCATCGGCAACCACTTCTTGTTTTGATGTGGTTCGTAAAGCCTGTCTGATAATAGAATAAGGCGGATCAACCTTCGGGTTCCAGTCGAGCCATAGGCGTGCAGCCCGTGCGCTCTCGCTTGACCGCTGCAATAATAGAGCATCAATAATCTTAGCTGAATCTTCCGCCCCCTTTGCCAAAAGTAACTGCTCCTTCACCCATTCAGTGAACAGTCCATCGTCCATTGCAAGGGACTGATACCAGAACCTATCTTCATGCAAAAAAGCTTCTGGCACTAGCACCGACAGTATGGTTAGAACTCCGAAGAAGTTACCCTCACCCGTGGCTTGGTAAGGGGAGACGAGCCTAGCAAGTTTTTCCTTTTGCGCCGAAGTCAGTGTTGCGCGCACAAGTGCAGCCCATTCTGCAAACACCTCCTTGACTATCGCAGACCCTGCATTTGGAATCGGATATCTCGGGTCCAAATAGTCCTTGAAGAACCACTCGAATCCAGTTTCTCCTGCAAGTGCGAGAGTCTTTGCTATGTTTCGAGCTGATGCCTTTCTCTCATTTTGGAAAAAGGTCAACGGGCGATACCCAAGATCGTCGATTTGACAAACTGTATGTGACGCAAGAGCAGTATCGGCGGCTTCAGCAACGATGTAACATGCCGCAGGAAGATAGCCATGTTCATTCATCAGAGCATCGATATAGGCGTTCAGTCGCTCTCGAATTTTGGGGAATAAACCACGCCGCTTTGCAATTGCAGCGACAAATGAGATGGGCCGCCAAACCTCACGGTCTGGAAGAGGTTTACTATCGTGACTGTTGATCCATCGAGAAAGATAGCCCATCGCTGCGCATACTTCCGCCAGAGGCTGGAGGGGGAATTCAATTGATTCGGCTTTTGTGAGCAAACCGAGCCATTCGTAAAACGAAATCGCTTCTTCCGCAAGTTGATAGCTGTTCGCTCCGGGAATAGTAGTTGCGCGTTCCTCTAACAATGTTTTTGCTTCTTCCTGGCCTATTTGTCTTTTTGTTACAGCTTTTTCTGCTAGAATTGATAAAAATAGTCCTTTTTGTTCAGGAGTGGGGAAAATTTTATCGAAATGTAAGTACGCAGAGGGCTTATCATCACGTTTTTGCCATCCATCTAGCCGCTCTATCAGGAGATCATATAGCAAGTCACCGAGCGTTAATTGAGCAACTGAGGAAAGACTTTTCAAATGTTGATATATCAGACGGATCGAAAGCGGAGAGTTTGCTATCGAATCGAGAGAGGTCATGTCCTTTAAAGATCTAAGCAAAACCGATGTCCTCTCATGCAATTGCTCTGTTGGAACACCCTCGGCGATCAACTCTTCTCGAATAAAGTCACTTTTTGAGGTGTCATCTAACGCTACGGTATGCACAATTCGCCAATCGGCGTAAGATACACCGACTAATTCGACAGGCCTTGCGGTACTGACCACCTGAATTGTCGGCCAATTCTCGACGAGCGCAGCCGAGTGCCTCAACAAGCGAGCGGCGACATCGCGAGCAAGCTCATCTAGTCCATCAAGGACGAGCAGCACCTCAATTCCTCGATCGAGCATTGAGCTAAGGTTGAATTTCGGTGTTTTTAGCCATACTGCATTGGCAACATAGTCGTCGATGTAATTGAGCAAATCCCGTGGCGTAAATTGGCCTGAACATCGGAGGGACTTTACCGGAACAAAAACTGCCACAGCATTTGCGGACCTGTCTATTGTTTCGGTCACCAATTGAGCGGCGAGTGTGCTTTTCCCAGTTCCCAAGTCCCCAAGTAACAATGTACGCCTGGATTCTCGAACAGCGTCGTAAAATGGCATCTCATGTTCTGTGTGTTTTTCTCTGATGAGCCGGCCAGCCCTATCATATTGATTACGCTGAACGCTTATTCGTACTGCTACCGGTCGCCTGACTATTGCGGGGAGTATTCCAGTTTGCCTTAATAGACGAGACTTTATTTCAAGATGTCTTACAGCGTCATTACGAAACGAATTCCGATACTCCTGTGTGCTGAATGCAGCTTCAACCTGGAATAAATTCCGCTCACGATCGCGTTCGATTACCAGATATTGAGTAAAGGCTTCATGTGCTCTCCACTTGTTTTCGACCGAGCGCGGATCAAACTCGAATGAGCGGTCAATAACCTTATCCCCAGCAATCTGAATCAACCGAATTGTGTTAAAATGTGCGGCACCTGCGTATGCCGATCCACCGGTAAAATTCAAAGCTCCTTCCGCTATACGATCCGCACGCCTTACAGCATCGTGTGTATGCCCAGTCAGCATGATATGCGAGCGATGGGCGAAATAGTCGTAAGTATTCTGGCGGAGGCCGGAGGTGTGTCTCTCGTCTTTATTCAGCATTTCTGCGGGATGATGAAACAGTGCGATTGTCAGGGGAGCACTAGGCTTATCTTCAAGAAGTTGAAGGTCGCTATGACTCTCCATATATTTTAAATGTGGCAATCCAATCCAAAGCTTTCCTTCGTCAAAGTCGTCCTTAGAAAACCATGAAGAGTTTAGTACGATAAATCGAATCTTATTTATCGTTCTCATCCCCACCAAGCGGGATTCGGATTCGCCAAACTTCATAATTGGCATCTCCACCTGGTTGCAGAAGGAAATGAATTGTGTGAAAGGTTCTTCGAAATGTTTGGCAATTGGTGGTGACAGAACTTTGTCAGCATCTTTTGACGATTCAGGACGCGAAAGCTTTTCTGCCGTGGTACGTATGACATCATGATTTCCAGCACAAACGATCATCTGTTTGTATGTCAGACCACAGACTTCAAGAAGCTCGTCAAGCCAATTCCTCGCCTCTGCATATTCTGATTCATAGCCGTGCCATGCAATATCTCCAGAGATGCATATGATTGTCGGTTTCCATGGGGGCTCAAGTTTCTTCAATTCGGCAAGCATACCATCCAAACAAAGCTTACGATCTGCATGTCCTGATGGTTCCTTGCCTTCCCAACCAAAATGTATGTCCGTGAGGTGGAGGATAGTTTGCATCTTAAACTCGATCATAGATGAAAGAATAAGGGTCGAAACCGTTGCCGGTCAGCGCCGGGCTTATGCCCTGTGCACCTTCACGGGTTCGATATCAACTTCAGCCCCCAAGGGGCGCGGCGACAGTGGGTGAGAACAAGACAGGGTTAAATACTCACGATTTCATGATGATTCTTGCGGAGGACAATACAGAAAAATCGGGGGGATATCAAGAAAAATAATGTAGTCGCTCGGTGTCAATGGTTATTCATTGTCGGGCCGCTTGCCATCGGCCACGGATAAATCTCTCCGGTGGCTCCGTGATCAAAGGATGACTGGGAAAAGTTCGGCATAAATCAATTCTGTACAGTCAGTTCGGCAACCACGGCTTCCATGAGGTTGACGGCAGCAGTGCGGGAGGCCATGAGTTGCATTTCCAGCTGGTCCACCAAGGCCATCAATTGATCGACTTTGGCAACGATCTGGTGTTGTTCGGCGAGGGGTGGGATGGGAATTGGGTAGGCCTTCACTGTGGCCACATTTACGCGGGGTGCGGCCCCACCGGTTGTCTCGCGGCGAGCGATATCCGTTATGAAAGGGGAGTTCAAAATCAATTCCAGAAACGGGGGAATCATCTTTTCTCCAGATCTGATCAGCATCATCCTCTGGCCCAAGCATAGCTCTACATTCGGTGGGACACGACAAGCTACGCCAAGTATTCCACCCTCTCGGCTGTAAAGAATATAGTCCTCTTGAGGGCGCAGGCGTTGAATTCTCTCGGTGTAAGTTTCTTCGCTCACATACCGAGGAGTCGAAAGATCAAGACGTCCAGGGCGAAACTGAGTGGTCCTTATGCAAATTTTTCCATATTCGGTCCACTTCGGCGTTGAATGAGGACAATCAACAATTTCCGCAGTAATACTGACAAGCGGCGCACTTGACCAACCATTCGGCAGAGCCGGAATACTCATCACTTTTTTAGTAATTGTGTTATTGGACGACCATGCATCGTACGATGTATTTTCATCCAAAATTGGGGGGACGAGTTTTCCTTGGACGGCGAGGGTGAGGATGGTTTTGCGGAGGTCGGCGGGTGCGATGGCGTAAGACGGATGAAAGAGGGAGTTGAGGTTCTCTGGTGTGGGCGCGTCGGCAAAGCGGGCGAGAGAGGCGCGGGCAAGTGCGGCGTGCCGGGTTTCGCGTTCCTGCTGCTGCGTCTCCAGTCGATCACACAAGGCCATCAATTCATCCACCTTCGCCACGATCCGCTTCTGCTCGGCGAGGGGTGGGAGGGGGAACGGCTTCAGCGCGAAATAACCGGTGGGGACTCTTTTTTGTCCCGCCGATCCTGTCATGGCCGGAATTCCCTCAGCGATAAATAAGGGTGATTTTAGGAAAATCCAGACATATTCTGGAAGCACTGGTCCTCCGACAGGACGCGCGACATGAAGTTCTGTAGTACCGGCGCCAATTCCGTTCTTCAGTCCACGAAAAACTGCTGATTTTCCGTTCTGAAAACATGGTGTGATTTTGGCGAGAGCTATGTCACCATCTGCAAAGTGTGTGAATGATTTTTTTATCTCACCCCAGCGCCGGATTTCCCCATCAAGCGGTCCACGGTAGTTTTGCGGTATACCGGGCATAGGAATGAAAGTCGCTAAAGCATCATCCTCGACGTCATTGCGCGGGTTGATCAACGAAATCTCGGCAAGGGTTGTCCATGCCCAACTTTTAGGAAGTGATCCGGCGGTTTTAAATTCACTCACCGGTGTTATTGACTGGGAATTACGTATCCGTTTTTCTTTAACAAGACGGTTACGCTCATTTATTGAACGTTCAATAAGATCTGTTGCACTACCGTCGTTTGGGCTCTGCTCCACCAACTTTCCTTGAACCGCAAGTTGCAACACCAATTCCCGCATCTTCGCCACCGCGTTGGGCGCTTCGGCGAATTGTTCGAACTTCTCGAAGAACGTCTCCAGCTTCATACGCCCGCTTCCTGCTCCCGCACCCAATCGGGCAAGGCATAGAGGGGCCAACCGAGGGCAAAGGGTGATTTCCGCGACGGCGTTGCGGAAATCACCAATTGTGCAGAAGGGTTCTGCACAATCCTCCTGAATTGGTCAGTAGCCTTCTGACCTTTTTGCGTCAGCAGTAATTGCCCAGACGCCTTCTGGGGAATCTTGACGGACAAAGATTTGTCAGACGCCTTCTGAAAAATTGGGAAAGCGATTATTTCCTTCATCCTTCTGCCTTCATACTTCGTGTCAACGCCTCCTGCAACTGCGCCTTCAATTCGGCGCGGGTGGCGGCGATCTGGGCGAGGAGTTTTTCGTATTCGGGTAGAAGGTGATCCAGGTCTCCGGGGCCGGTGTCGCTTACGTGCGGATTCTTGAGGTCGAGGTTGTAGTTGCCCGCCTTGATCTGGTCGATGGAAACGCGCCAGGCCTGCTCGTTTTCCACGCGCCCGGCGAAGCCATTCGTTTCATCTCCCCACCAAGCCCGCTCCGGCTCGAACTCCTCGATGCGGATCGGTTTCCCTTTGTTGTAGGACTTGGCGCCGGGCGGATAGGGATGCTCGTAGTACCAGACTTCGGTGGTTGGCTGACCCTTGGTGAAGAAGAGAAGATTGGTCCGGATGCCGGTGTAGGGATTGAAGACACCGTTGGGCAGGCGGACAATGGTGTGCAGGTTGCACTCGCGGAGCAACTCTTCCTTGATGCGGGTCTTCACGCCTTCGCCGAAGAGTGTACCGTCGGGGAGAACGAGACCGGCGCGGCCGCCGGGCTTGAGGATCTTCATGAGCAGGACCAGAAAAAGATCGGCTGTCTCACGGGTGCGGAATTCCGCGGGAAAGTTGGCCTCGATGCCGTCTTCCTCCATGCCGCCGAAGGGCGGATTCGTGACGATGACATCCACGCGCTCCCTGGGCGACCAGTCGCGCAGGGGGCGGGCCAGGGTGTTGTCGTGGCGAACATTGGAGGGGATGTCGATGCCGTGCAGCAGAAGGTTGGTCATGCAGAGCACGTGGGGCAGATGCTTTTTCTCGATGCCCGCGAAACAGTCCTGAATGAAGCGTTCGTCGGCTTCCGTCTTGGCCTGCTTGCGCAGGTACTCAATGGCGCAGGTAAGGAAGCCGCCGGTGCCGCAGGCGGGATCGAGGATGATTTCGTGTTTATCCAGGCGCGGGTTGACCTGCTCGACGATAAATTGGGTGACGGCCCGGGGCGTGTAGAACTCGCCCGCATTGCCGGCGGATTGCAGGTCCTTGAGCAGCTTTTCGTAGATGTCGCCGAACATGTGCCGGTCGTCGGAGGCATTGAAGTCTATGCCACTGATTTTATTTATGACCTGCCGCATGAGGGTGCCGTTCTTCATGTAGTTGTTGGCATCCTCGAAGGTGGTGCGAATGAGGGGGGTGAGCTTGTCCCCAGTTCCGCCCGTCAGGGCCTTCAGCTTAGACAGGAGGGTATTGTTGACGAAATCGAGCAGGGGCTCGCCCGTGATGCCCTCGTCATCGGCAGCCCAGGTGGACCAGCGCAGTTCGGCGGGGAGCGGCGACCGGTACGCATCTCGGAGGAGTTCGAGTTCCTTTTCGCGGTCGTCGAAGATTTTGAGGAAAAACATCCAGCCGAGCTGTTCCAGGCGCTGGGCGTCGCCGTAGGTGCCGGCGTCCTTGCGCATGATATCCTGAATGGTTTTAACAATATTGGAGACATTGGGCATAGGTCAGGCCGCCTTGAGGTAAAGTTCTGTTTCCAGTTCCTGAATGGCGGCCAGGTAGTTCTCCTTGCCACCGAAGAGATTGATGATTTCCACCGGTGTGCCGAAGGTGGTCAGCGGGTCAACTTTCAGGATATCGAGAGATTCCACGCTCCTGATGCCACTGTCGGCGTACTTCTGCAGCAGCTCCTGAAGAACGGCCCGCGCCTGCTCGCCGTACCGGGCGAAAACATGGCGTTTTTGCACGCGCTCGGCTCGCTCACGGCGGGTCAAGGGCGGCTGGTCGAAGGCGACATGGCAGACGAGATCGAAGGCGTCATAGTCGCGTCCCACCTGCTCGGCCAGTTCGTCGAGGAAAACCCCTTGGCCGGCCAGCTCATCGATCACGGCCTGTTTGCGCTCCGCGCTGTTCCATGCGGTGAGAAAGTCGCTCAGTGAGGTATAGGCCTTACGGATGGTCTTACGGGTATAGTCCCGGAGCGACTCGGTAATGAGCTTGCCATCGGCGTCGAGGTATTGCACGCGCTCGGTGGCAATGGTTACTTCCACGTCGTCGACGTAGTACTTCTTCCGAGGCTCTCCTGTCTCGGGCGGATCGATCAAGATTCCGCCCGAAGGATATTCGGCGCCGGTCTCGGGCTGGTCGTCCGGAGGAACAACCGAATCTTTTGCATCCGGCTCATAGATCTGCACGGGATCGCCGTCGAAATCCGGGTCGGCAAAGAGCGCCGTGGCCCGCTTGAAGTCCATGATTGTAAAGAAGAATTTGTTATAATCCTCGTTGATGCGGGTGCCGCGGCCGATGATCTGCTTGAATTCCGTCATGGAGTTGATGCGTTTGTCGAGCACGATCAGATGGCAGGTTTGGGCATCCACGCCCGTGGACATCAGTTGCGAGGTCGTGGCGATGACCGGAAAAGTGGACTCCGGATCAATGAAGTTGTCGAGCTGCGCCTTGCCCTCGTCATTGTCACCGGTGATGCGCATGATGTATTTGTTGTTGGCCGCGGCGAGGTCGGGGTTGGCGTTGACCAGGGCCTGGCGCATGCGCTCGGCGTGATCGATGTTGTCGCAAAAGACGATGGTTTTTGCGAATCGGTCGGTGGCCTTGAGGAATTCGGTGATCCGGGCGGCGACGAGTTCGGTCCGCTTCTCGAGGATGAGGTTACGGTCAAAGTCGAGATCGTTGTATTCCCGGTCCTCTATCTCCTGGCCGTACTTGTCGGTCTTGCCCTTCTCGGGCCGCCATCCTTCCAGGTCTTTGTCGATGCCGATGCGCACGACTTTGTACGGCGCCAGGAAGCCGTCGGCGATGCCCTGCCGGAGCGAGTAGGTGTAGATCGGGTCGCCGAAGTACTCGATGTTGGAAACGTCTTTGGTTTCCTTGGGGGTAGCGGTCATACCGATCTGGGTGGCGGAAGAGAAGTATTCGAGTATCTGGCGCCAGTTGGCATCGGCGGCGGCGCTACCGCGGTGGCATTCGTCGATGACGATCAGGTCGAAAAAGTCCGGCGAGAACTGCTTGTAAATATTCTGCTCTTCCTCGGTGCCCGTAACGGCTTGGTAGAGCGAAAGGTAGATCTCGAAGGCCTTATCGGCGGTGCGGTTGGTGATCTTCGTCATGGCCGTGCCGAAGGGTTTGAAATCGTTGATCTTGGTCTGATCGGCCAGGATATTGCGATCCACGAGAAAGAGAATGCGCTTTCTGGCGCCGGACTTCCAGAGCCGCCAGATGATCTGGAAAGCGGTGTAGGTCTTGCCCGTACCGGTGGCCATTACCAGCAGGATGCGGTTCTCGCCGCGGGCGATGGCATCCACGGTGCGGTTGATGGCGACGAGTTGGTAGTAGCGCGGCGACTTGCCGGAACCGTCGTAGTAGTAGTCCTGGGTTGTTACTGTCTCCTGTGTAGCCGTGTAACCCTTGGCAGCGCTGTAGCGCGCCCAGAGCTCAGCGGGGGTGGGGAACCGGTCGAGGGGGATTTCCGTTTCCACAATGCCGCAGGTGGAGGTGCGGTCGTGCTCCAGAAAAGCATCGCCATTGGAACTGTAGGCAAAGGGAACGTCCAAAATCGCTGCATATTCCAGGGCCTGCTGCATGCCGGCACCCACGGTGTGGTTATTGTCCTTTGCCTCGATGACGGCGATGGGAATGTTGGGTTTATAGAACAGAATGTAATCGGCCTTTTTGGCCTCGCCGCGTTTAACCGTTTTGCCGCGCACGATGACACGGCCTTTGGTGAAATAGATCTCCTCGCGCAGTTGGGTCATCACGTTCCACTTGTTGCCGTCCGCACCTGCGAGCGCCGGCGTGATGAACTTGGTGCGGATATCTGCTTCGGTCAGAGATTTCTTATTCATGGCGATTAGAACCCTGTCGTGGTCTTTTGCAGTATTTTCTCTACCCTTCTTTTTATTTCCGGCGTCATTGCGATATCATCCGGCCATGGCCGTTTATGGCCGTCGGCGGGACCTTTTCGGGTTGCGTCGATAGTGATATTCGTTTCGGCAATCGCAATATCCCGCGCAGGATCGACATTATTGAACGCCTTCCAGAGCAGCAGCGAATCGTCCGCGAGGTCTATCGCGGCATCGTAGAGGACAAATATTTCCCCACCCCGGAGCTCCCGGGCCAGCAGAGCGAGATAGGGGCGGGAGGATTGCCCTTTTTCCTTATCGATGGTTGCCGCGATGAGCCGTCTTTTACACCCGGGAAAGAATATCCTCAATCCGGTAAAGCCGCCCTCTTTTTCTTGCAGCCGCCGCAGCAGCTCCGCGTCGCCTTCAGGGGAAATTGATGAAGAATCAAGGCATTCCCTTAATCGCTCCCCTTCACCGGCAATGCGGGCGGTCGCATCGATCGCGATTTTCGCCCCCAGCAGAGGATTAACCGCGGAGTGGTCGAGGACATCGAGAATGCCGCTGGCAATGGTAACATCGGAAGAGAAATCTATTATATTGAGGATATGCTCAAAGAGTCGCCGACCGTCTGCCAAAAGCGATTGATCGTCAATGATGATTAGAGCCTTGGCAAAGCTCATCTGGCCGCTCCCCCACAGGCCGTAGGCGATCTTGGCGGCGTGCCCCGGATACTCCTTTTCGATGGCGACAACGGCAATGCTATGAAAAACTCCCTCCCAGGGAAGCAGATAATCCTTTATTTCCGGCATGACCGTCTGGAGCAGCGGCAGAAAAAGGCGCTCCGTCGTATAGGCAAGGTAGCAATCTTCCATGGGCGGACGTCCCACCACCGTCGCGCTGTAAACGGGATTTTTCCGGCGGGTGATCGCCGTCAGATGAAATACCGGGTAGAGATCGGCAGCGGAGTAGTAGCCCGTATGATCGCCGAACGGCCCTTCGAGCCTTGTTTCTGCAGGATCGACATAGCCCTCGAGGATAAACTCCGCCTCCGCCGGCACGTCGATATCTACGGTAACCGCTTTGACCAGGACAACCGGGCTTTGCCGGATGAAGCCGGCCATCATCATTTCATCCACCCCTCGCGGCAGGGGCGCCGTTGCCGCATAGGTAACAGCGGGATCCGTGCCGATGGCGACGGCAACCTCCATCCGGCGGCCGGCCTTTTGGTATTCAATAAACTGGTGCGATCCGTCCTTGTGGATATGCCAGTGCATCCCGGTTGTTTTCCCATCATACATCTGCATCCGGTACATCCCGACATTCCGCCTGCCATCTCCCAGCCCCTTCGTAAAGACAACCGGGAGCGTAATGAACCTCCCCCCATCCTTTGGCCAGCATTGAAGAATCGGCAGCTTCGTCAGATCGATCTCATCCCCCGTAAGGACAACCTCCTGACAGGGCGGCGCCTTCAGCTTTTTTGTCCTCGGGATGAATTTAGCCCAGGACAGCGCTTTCGGGATCATCCCGATCTTTGCGAGGATTGACTGCGGCGGCGCCTGTTTGATGATCCCGGCCAGCCTTGCGGCAAGCTCCTGCGGGGTTGATTCGAAGGCCAGGGCAATCCTTCGGTAACTGCCGAAGGCGTTCGTGACAACCGGAAACGCTGAACCTGCAACCTTTTCAAAGAAAAGCGCCTTCCCGCCATCTGCGGATTTGGACATCCGGTCGGTTATCTCCGTTATCTCCAAAAGGGGAGAAACCGTATCCCTGATCCGCAGCAATTCCCCTTCTTGCTCAAGTCGGGCGATGAACTCGCCCAGATTTTTATAACCCATCGCGTTTACCCACTTCCCAATGAAACCCTGATGAGGGAGCGCGTCCCTCCGGTAAATTGAGCATTCTTATTGCTTCATAATACAGTCCCCAGAAAAATCGCCGCCAGCACGAGCAGCGAAATAACGCTGTTGACATTGAAAAAGGCGATGTCAATTTTGGAAAGGTCGCCGGGATTGACAAGCCGATGCTCTACAATAAAAAGAATCCCGATAACGGCAACGAATACAAGGTAGATATGGTTCAACGGAAACAGCCAGTAGAGACCCGCGAGCGACAGTACGCTTGCCGCATGCAGCAGCCCCGAGATGATCATCGCCTTTCTGACGCCGAAATAAACCGGGATGGAATAAAGGCCCTGCTTGTGATCAAACTCAACATCCTGGCAGGCGTAAAGAATATCGAAACCGGCGATGTAGGTCATAAGCGCCAGACTCAGCACCGAGATCGCCCCGGGCATTTTCCCGGTCGCCGCCACCCAGACGGCCATCGGGGCAATTCCGATGGCAACTCCCAGAAACAGATGGGCAATCCAGGTAAATCTTTTCGTATAGGAATAGGCAAAAACAAACGCCAGCACAGGGAAGGAAAGCCAGAAACATAAAATGGATAGCGCCCCGGAAGCAATGATGAAAACCAGGCTGGAAAAAAAGGTAAAGAAGGCGGCCTCCCGTTTGGAAATAGCGCCCCGGGGAATCTCCCGGATGGCGGTGCGCGGATTCGTTGCATCCAGTTCGGCATCGGCGATGCGGTTGAACCCCATCGCGGCCGACCGGGCGGCCGCCATCGCAATTACAATCCAAAATACGGTTTTAAGAGCGAGCGGACTTGTCGCCTGCACCAGGACAACCGCGGAAAGGGCAAACGGCAGGGCGAAGATCGTATGGGAAAATTTTATCATCCGTGAATAAACCACGGCTTGGGAGAATATTTTCATCGCTGACTAAACCTTGCTGCTGTTATTGGCAGCCACTGTGACCCATTCCCGCCGCTCCGGGCTATCTGCCTTGGGCAGAGCAGGCAAGACCAGATACTCGAAAAAACGCAACTGGACATCGCGGAGTCGCTCGATGTTTTTTATGATGGCGCTTCTTTGGTCATGCTCCGGGGTATCGGAAACAAATTTGAAGATAAAGCAGCCCAGACCAAAACGGCGGGCGGTCTGGACAAGGGCGGCCCCCTCCATATCGACGAGATCGGCAAGCCCAGCGACCCCTTTTCTCTCTTCCGCCGTCCGTAGCGGCCGATCCTGAGTGGCAAGCGATGCCATGGCAAAGCCTTCCAGAACATCAGGAACGTGCTCCATAAAAACCCCCGTCCGGAGATCAGGCCGATCCGGCTCGATTATTTTACTTATATGGTAGAGCGCGCCCAATTCGCTTTTCTCGTCAAGAGCCCCGGCGGCGCCGATATTGCAGATCAGATAAGGCCGAAAGCCCTGAATAAGCCAGGCGCCTGCCATCGCGGCATTGACCTTGCCTATTCCGGATATGACCAACGCCATTCTTGAATCCTTGAAGATCCGAAACGGCGAACTGGCTATTTCGGCAAGCGCCAGCCCTCTGATCAGGGGCGCCGCCTCCGTCATTGTCGCCATTACCAGCCCTGTTAAAGGAGTTTCCAACGCTCTGCCCTCTCTTTCAGGACGGATATGGCGTCCTTGCCCGCGGAACCGAGAGACAGCGTAAAATCATTGACGTACAGTGCGATGTGCTCTGCCGTTACCTTATCGTCCAGCTCCCGGGCGTGTTCCTTGATAAAATCCCGTCCCGCGGCGGGGTGTTTCCGCGCATAAAGAACCGAATCGCGAATGAGGGCGGAAACGGCCTCCTGATTAGAAGCCATGTCGCGGCGGATGGCTATGCAGCCCAGCGGAATCGGCAGCCCCGTTTCCTGCTCCCACCACTTACCCAGGTCAACCAGGGAGGAGCAGTTGTACCTTTGATAGACGAATCGCCCCTCATGAATGATCAGTCCCGCGTCAAACCGGCCAGCGGCAATGCCGGGGAGTATCTCGTCAAATCTCGCAAACTCGACCTTCGCCTGCTTTGCGCCCCCCATCCAGAGCTGCAAGAGCAGATAAGCAGTCGTGTAACGTCCGGGGACGGCGATCCGGGCGCCTGCGAGTGACTTGAAAGAAGTCCCGGCGACCAAAAGCGGCCCGCAGCCATAGCCGAGGGCCGCCCCCGCATCCAGCAGCAGATAGCGCCCGCCCAGGAGCAGATACGCATAAAACGACAGCTTTGTAACCTGCCAACCGCCGGAAAAGGCCTTCTCATTGAGCTCCTCCACGTCCGCAATCCGGGGATGAAAGAGATAGGGAGTTGCGTCTATTCTCTTATTGACAAGCGCATCGAAGATAAACGTATCGTTCGGGCAGGGTGAAAAACCGATGTCAAGTTCTATTGTTTCGCTCATGCAAATGACCTGATCTGCCGGTAATCCGAATCCCGCTGGATGGGAATCCGTCCGGCATCCCTGATGATGTCGATCATCTCGTCCATGCTGGTTTTGTTTTTCAGCCCCGTCGCCCCTACCACCACCTCTTCGGTAAGCACCCCGCCCATGTCGTTTGCCCCCATCGTCAGGGCGAGCTGCGCCATTTTCATCCCCTCGGTCAGCCAGCCGGCCTGGAGATAGCGGACATTGTCGAGAAAAATACGGGCAATGGCGACGATCCGCAGGTAGTCCATTCCGGTGGCCGCAGCAACATTTTCCATCCGCGTCTGGGCTGGGGAAAAGGACCAGGGGATAAAAGCCCGAATCATGCCGGTGCGATCCTGCAGACCCCGGATGACGCTTAGATGCGCGATCCGCTCCGCCCGGGTTTCTCCCAACCCGTAGGTCATCGTCGCGCTTGATTTCAGGCCGCACCGATGCAGGGACTCCATTGTCTCCACCCACTCCCCGACAGAAATTTTCCGGGGACTGACCAGCTTGCGCACCCGCTCCACAAGGATGTCGGAGGCGCCGGGAACGGAATCAAGACCCGCCTCCTTCAGGACTTCTATAACATGAGCAACGGAAAATCCCGAACGGCGGGCGGCGTACACGAGCTCCGCCGGCGAGAAGGAGTGGAGCGTCACCCCGGGGAAACGGTCTTTGATCGCCCGCACCATCGCGGTCAAGTCATCCAGTGCATAGCGGGGATTGAGCCCCCCCTGCAGCATCACCTGCGTGCCTCCGCTTTCAACCAGTTCTGCTACTTTGCTCAGAATCACTTCGTTGGTGAGTTCATAAGGCTCTATTTGACCGGCCCGGGCGTGGAAAGCACAAAAACTGCATTCGGCTTCGCAGACATTGGTAAAATTTATAATCCGATCGATGATGAATCCGACCTCAGCGCCGGGCACAGCCAGCCGCGTCCGGAAGTCGGCCGCCCTGCCCAGCTCCAGTATGTCCCAGTCAAAAAGGTTCAGGGCCTCTTCTGCGCTGAGCCGCTTTCCTGCATAGATCTTTTCATTAAGTTCATTCATGCCGTACCCCTGCACAACGCCCGTTGTTATTCTTTCAACGGTCCCAGGAAAGCCTCCCCCGCTGTTTTCTTAAGCAATCCCATTTCCGCGGCGCTTTGCAGATAAAAGGAAAACGCCTCCCGCAAAGAAGGGGTAAAATTGTATTTCAACACCCGGTAGTAGGCATCAATATCGTAGTGAACAAGCGGGTATCTTTCCGCGGCCCTCCGGATCACCGTCTCGCGCTTCTCGGCGAGCAGAACCAGTGATTTTCTGTAGGATTCCACAACTGCGGCCACGACAGCGGAATTTTTCTCCAGCAGTCTTTTATTGACGGCAAAAACGGCAAACACCACGGGATGATTAGTTTTCCTCATCCATAAATCCCCCAGATCGTAAGTATAGGGCGCCATCTCCCCCATCATCGCCTCATTGCCGATAATCAGCGCCGCATCAACGCCTGCGTCTTTAAGCGAGGGATTGGGGGCGGTCGGAACATACCGGGGCTCTATCCGATAATACCGGGAAAGGAGTATTTTCAGAATAATCACCGAAGTCTTGGAGGCGCTGGTCAGACCGATCCGTTTTTTGTCCAGATCCTCAATCGGCATGTTGCTCGAAAGGATCACCGAATGGACATAGCCGACGGAGCTGAGGCAGAAATCGGGCAACAGCAAGACCCTGTCGGCCAGTTCCGGATACATCGCGGCGGAGACCGGGCTCATGTCCAGCTTCTCCTCCGCCATCATCCGGTTGAGCTCGCTGGGGTAACCCGGGACCACCTCTACACCGGCAGGCGGCGCCCCTTCAAACATCTGATAATAAAACGGGTAGCAGTTCAAATAATCTATATAGCCGAGCTTCATCAGCTTTTCCTTTCCTGGTAGTTAGCCGCCGCCCGGACCGGCCTGAACCCTGAAGCTTCAATGAGTTTTCTCAAACTCGCCTCACTGCCGACATCGGACGTTTTTGCCCCGGCGGCATGAACAACCTTTTCATAATGATAGGTTCCCCCCAGATCATCGACCCCGAAATGGAGCAGCATCTGCGCCATCTTGTCGCCCAGATACATCCACAGCGCCTTCAGATGGGGGACGTTGGCAAGAAAAATGCGGCTGGCGGCAAACAGGCGGACATCGCCGAAGCCGGTGGTTTGAGAGCGCCGGGCGCGGATAGCGGTGTTGGATTCGTGAAAGGGGAGCGGGACAAAGGTCTTGAAGCCACCGGTCTCATCCTGAAGGGCGCGGAGCATGGACAGGTGAGCGACGATCTCTTCCGGGGTTTCCAGATGGTTGTAAAGCAGCGTCGCATTCGTCTTCAGACCAAGCGAATGGGCAATCCGCATCACCTCTATCCAGCGCGTACCCGGGATCTTCAACGGCGCGATCCTCTTTCTTACCCGGGGGGAAAAGACCTCCGCCCCCCCGCCGGGAAGCGCGCCCAAGCCGGCGCTCCGGAGGCGCGTGAACACCTCTTCCACGGAAATGCCGTTTAGCCGGGAGAAATAATCGTATTCAACGGCGGTAAAGGCCACGATAAAAATTTCCGGATTAATCGCCTTGATCCGCCTTAGCATCTGCTCGAAATACTCTATCTTCAGGGCCGGATTCAGCCCGCCCACAATATGCACCTCGTCGATGCCGAAGGAATTTGCCGCGCGCACCCTCTCTTCGATCTCAGCGAGCGAGAATGTGTATGCGTCCGGGTCTTTATCTCCCCGCGAAAAGGCGCACAAGGGGCAGCGCAATTCGCAGACATTGGTGTAATTGAGATTCATGTTGACTTCATAATAGGCGGCATCGCCGTTGAGCTTCCGTCGCAAGTAATCGGCAATTACTCCCAGCTCGAGAATATCGCTGGTTTCAAGCATGTAAAGGGCCTCGGTTTCATTTACCGGGCTCTCGTCGGCAACCTTGGCGGCGATCAGCCGGAGGTTCTTGTTCCTTATCCTGTCCACAAAATTTGCACTCATGCCGTGGATTTCCCGAAATGTTTATAAGCTTGGAGGGACACGCTAAAGTCGCGTCCGGGGCGGGCTATTCTATCGCCCATGTCGTGGAATCAGCCTTATCCTGAATAACGACGCCCATGCCGGCCAGTTCTTTGCGCAGCTCGTCGGCCTTCGGCCAATCCTTTGCCGACCGGGCCTCTCGGCGCTTTACGATCAGCTCTTCAATCGCGGCAACATCCAGACCCCGTTTTTTTGCCTCCCGCAGCCGGTCCTCACGGAAATAGGTTTCCGGATCCTCCAGAAAAATCCCCAGCACCTTTCCCAATTCCAAAAAGAGATCCCGCATCTGCATGGCAAAGACCGGCGAAACGAGCTTCTTCTTATCGGCAAGATAGGCGTTAACCGCCCGCACGGCATCAAAGAGGTGGCCAATGGCCCGCGCCGTGTTGAAATCATCGTCCATCGCCTCGATAAAGAGCTCCCGGAGCCCTTCCTCATCTTCAACGACCAGCGCCCCTCCCGACACAGCTGCAAACCCCTTTTCCGGGGCAATCTCCACAAGCGCCTTCAGCGTCGCGTAAAAGCGGTTCATCCCCTGCCGCGCCTCATTGAGGGCGGTATCGGAAAAATCAACCGGGCTCCGGTAATGACTCTGCAACAGGAAAAACCGGAGCACTTCGGGATGATACTGTTCGATAATTTCCCGGATCGTAAAAAAATTACCCAGTGATTTTGACATCTTTTCACTGTTCACCCGGACAAAGCCATTGTGCATCCAGTAGCGGGCGAAGGTCTTGCCGGTTGCCCCTTCCGACTGGGCGATCTCATTTTCGTGATGAGGAAAGATCAAATCCTCCCCTCCCCCATGAATGTCAAACGTTTCGCCGAGATAGCGCTGGCTCATCACCGAACATTCGAGGTGCCATCCTGGGCGCCCCTTGCCCCAGGGGCTGTCCCACCATGGCTCTCCCTCCTTGCTTGCCTTCCAGAGGGCAAAATCAAACGGATTTCTCTTTTTTTCGTTCACATCAACGCGAGCGCCGGCAGTCATTTCTTCGAGATTCCGGCCGGAGAGCTTCCCGTATTCCGGAAACGCCTCTACGGAATAATAAACATCGCCGTCGCTTGAATAGGCCAACCCCTTTTCCATCAGGGCGGAAACAAGGCTGATCATTCCCTCAATGTTCTCGGTAGCCCGGGGGGTGAAGGTGGGGGGGGCAACCCGCAGTTTCTGCATATCCTCGTCGTGCTCAAGGATATAACGCTCGGCGATCTCACGGATGTCGCTTCCTTCCCGTTTTGCCTTGTCGATAATCTTGTCGTCCACGTCGGTGAAGTTCTTCACATAGGTTGCCTCATAGCCGCGGTAGCGCAGATAGCGGGTTATCACATCAAAAACGACCGCCGAGCGGGCGTGGCCGACATGGCACAGATCGTAAGCCGTGATCCCGCAGACGTAAATCCCCACCCGGCCAGGCGTGAGCGGCTGGAACTCCTCCTTTTTGCGCGACTGGGTGTTATATATTTTCAGACTCATTTCTCCTCCTGCTTTTCACGGGTACAGGCCTGACTTGGGCAGGCCGCTTCCTTCCGGAAGATCGCACATCAGATTCATGTTCTGGATCGCCTGACCGGAGGCGCCTTTGATCAGGTTATCGATTACCGAAACCACGATCAGCCGGTTTGTCCTTTTGTCAACCGTCACTCCGATATCGCAAAAATTGGAGCCGGCGACGGAGGAGATATTGGGAAACTGACCGGTGCGGCAGATCCGGACAAACGGTTCCTTTTCGTAAAATCCCCGATAAAGGGCCGTTGCCTCTTCAGCGCTGATCTCCTTTGCGAGTTTTGCATAAATGGTGCTGAGAATGCCCCGCTTCAACGGCAGCAGGTGCGGCGTAAAGGAGATCGTCAGCGGCTGACCGGCAAGACAGCTCAATTCCTGTTCGATCTCCGGGGTATGACGATGCCCGCCAATCTTGTAGGCCTTGAATCCCCCCGCAACCTCGCAAAACAGGGAGGCGATCTGCGGCTCCCGGCCGGAGCCGCTTACCCCTGATTTGGAATCGGCGATGACCGATGACGGGTCAAGCAGATGGGAACGCAAAGCCGGCGCCAGGCCGAGAATAACGCTGGTCGGATAACATCCGGGGTTGGCAAGAAGCCTGGCGCCGCGGATATCTTCCCGATAAAGCTCGGGAAGCCCGTAAACCGCCTCGGGAATCAGCTCCGCCGCCGAATGCTTGCGATACCATGCCTCATAGACAGCCTTATCGCGAATTCGGAAATCCGCGCTTAAGTCAATTACCTTCTTGCCCGCCTTCAGGAAAATGGGGGCAAGCTCCATCGAAGCTCCGTGCGGCAGGGCCAGAAAGACCACGTCGCAGTTCTTCGCCAATGCCTCCGGCGAATCGTTTGTGTAAACAAGCTCCGTTTGCCCGGCCAGCGCCGGATAAACATCGGCAAGAGAAACCCCGGCAAACCTCCGGGAGGTTATTGAGACCACCTTTACCCCGGGATGGTCAAGCAACAGTCTCGCCAGCTCCTGACCGGTGTAGCCGCTACCGCCGTAGATACATACCCTGATCACCTTTTCTGCCTCCCTTTTCTCTTTGTTCTTTTCCAACACCGTCTGCGGCCCGCCAATTACATGCCGTTTTTCGCCATTTTCACCCCAAAAAAAAGGGAGGCGATCAGCCTCCCTGCGGGATTTATCTCTTGGAGAACTGGAAGCGTTTCCGGGCCCCCGGTTGTCCATACTTCTTTCTTTCCTTAATTCGGGAATCACGCGTCAGAAAACCGGCCTTTTTCAGAACAGCCCTCAATTCCGGTTCATATTCAAGCAGCGCCTTGGAGATTCCATGTTTGACTGCACCCGCCTGACCGGCGATTCCACCGCCCTCAACGCTGATATCAAAGGAGAGCAGACCCTTTTTCCCCGTTATCTCAAGCGGCTGCTGAATGAGCATCTTCAGGCTTTCCCGCGTGAAGTAGTCGTCGAAATTACGTTTGTTTACAGTCCAGTTTCCAGTGCCCTCCTTCATATAGACCCTGGCAATGGCGCTCTTTCTTTTTCCCGTCGCGTAAAAACTTTTTCCCGTCATCTGCTTCTCCCCTGTACGTTCGCCGAACAGCCTGTCAGCGGTAAAATACTATAACTCAAGTATCCGTGGACACTGCGCCTCGTGCGGATGATCGCCGCCGGCGTAGATCTTGAGTTTCTTCATCATGGCGCGCCCGAGCGTGTTCTTCGGCAGCATTCCCCTGACCGCCGCCCGGATCAGCTCTTCGGGCTTCTCCTTGAGCATCTTCCCCGCCGCGGTCGCCTTAATCCCTCCCGGATAACCGGAATGATGATAATAAATCTTGTCGGTAAGCTTCTTGCCGGTAAGGGCCACACTGCCGGCATTTACGACAATCACGAAATCGCCGGTATCGGTATAGGGGGTATAAACCGGTTTGTGCTTCCCCCGCAGACGGGCTGCTATCTCGCTTGCCATCCGGCCCAGAATCTTGCCTCCGGCGTCCACGAGGTACCAGTCTCGCTGAACTTCTCCCTGTTTTGCCTGATATGTCTTCATTACTTCTCCTGCTACGCACGAATTTGAAAGGTGGAAACTACGCAAATTGTCGCTGTTTGTCAAGCAAAAACTTGCATAATGTCTCAATCAATTGCTCCCCCCCAACCCCAGCAGGGAAAAATATGCCATCACGCTCCGGTCGTTATAGCGATCGGCAACGGTCAACTCCACGGCCCAGCACTGTTTCTGATACCTCAGCCCCACGGTGGATTCGACTGTCGTGCGCTCAAGCTGATTTTGTCTGATGATATAATAGACATCAAGGGAAGAAAAAAGTTTCGCCCTGACTGCAAGGTTTATCTCTTCGAGTATGTCCCTGGTATAGCGGTAACCAACCGAGACAAAATCGCCGCGCTTGTCGGATAATGCCAAATCGTAGTTGTTCTGCGCTATCCTCCCGGAATTGACGTCAAATTTATTACGGGTTGACAGTAAAAAATAGCGAAAAGGCGACATATCCAGCTCCAGATCGATAGTGCCGAAGGGACGAATTTCCCTTTGTCCTTCCCCCGCGTCCCTTCTGGCTTCCCTGATATCGTACGCCTGGCTTAACTTCAGCCGCATCAGTTCCCGGTAGCTGGTTCCCCCGCCTTTTTCCTTCATCCTCGCGGTAACAAAGCTGACCATTCCATATCTCAGGCTATGGTAATCAGCAACCCGATCGAGAAAGTCGGGAATATTTTCCGATGCGCCCGGGGCATAAGTGTAGGTGATTTCCGGCTTGACGACATGCCGGAGTTTTTCCAGCGTTTGGCCCCCTGTTTCATAGACGCGGCCAAACTCGGTGGACAGCGTTGTCCCCATTGCCAATAAGCCGCGCTGGCCGTTTTTTTCCAATCCGTCGGTCAGGGAATCGGAACGTTCCCAGACATCGCCCCGGAAGCCGGTCCATGACGTCATTTTCAGATACTTCCCCAGCTTGACGGGGAAAAAGAGGGTCGGGCTCAGTTCCCCAAGCTGCCCCCGCTGACCATCCTGACTGAAGAAATAATCATAGCCGCCGGTAAATTCCATCTGCAGCGGGCTGCCGAAAAGGGGCCGCCGAAAACCCGTCAGGATCGCCTCCGGATATTTCTGCAGCGTCAGATTGTTGTCCGGTGAGGAAAAATCGTCGGTATAACGGACAAGCGCCGTCAGGTTGTAGAGGGGCCAATCCTTTGCCATTCGTACGGTGGAATTCAGATATCCGAGTGATTCATCCCCCGGGAAGGAAACTCGCCGGAATCGCTCCTCCCCGCCTGGCGAGTAATGTTCCGCGTAGTAGTTGAAGGTGGAAAAGTCGCGAAAGTACCAGTGGTCAGAAACTCTGTTGATGTCGGCCCTGATGTTTAAACCATTCGCCAGGGCTGCTTCATGGTTGAAATAATAGGACCAGCGGTTCCGGTCATCCTGCCAATCGCGGCTGATCGCTCCGGTTGTCTCCGCAATCTGCTGACGGTCGCGGATAAAATCGCCATAAAAAACGCCGGAGGAATCGGGGGTGATAACGTAGCGAAGTTCCAGACCTTCCTTGAAACCCCTTTTTTCCAGGTAGCGCTGGTAAAAGGTCGCGTCGGCGCCCTCGGAAATGGCCCAGAAAAACGGGATTTCCACATCAAGCCCGTTTTTGTCGAGTGAGTATGAGAAACGGGGGAATAAAAATCCTGTCTGGCGAGTAGTTTTTGCGGGAAAGATCAGCCAGGGCAGATATAAAATCGGGATGTCGCGGATCAGAAACCGCCCCTGTTTGAGCGTTCCGTAACCATCAACAGTAACATCCACCTCTTTGCCGGTTATTCTCCAGTCCGGGCAGCTCCCGTCACAGGTTGTAAACGACCCTTCTTCGACCCGGTAGTTGGCCTCCGTCTTTTTTTCAATCCGCTCGCCCTGGATGTAAAGATGGTTCTCGGCAATAAACATCCCCCCTTCTTCCACCGTTCCGGTCCGGGCGCCAATATTGAAGGAAACCTTCTCCCCGGTGAGGATGTCCTGGTCGTTTTTGAGCTCCACGCGGCCTGCGGCATGGGCAAGATTCGCCGAGCGCTTGAATGTCACCGAATCGGCTTTGAGATAGCCCCCGGGAAAGGTTATCGTCACCTTCCCCGTCGCGTGAAACGAGTCATCATCGCCGTTATAGGCAATCGAATCGGCCTCAATTGCAACCGGTCCATCGCCCAAATCCTTTTCGAAAGCCAAAAGAGGAGAGCCCCCCAGGCAGAGCAAAAGGATGATTGTCAGTGAAAAAAAAATATCGGTTCTTCGCACAGCAGTTTCTCTCTTTGCGCTTCAGCTTTGCTTTCCCTGGTACATTTTCTTGATTTCCCCCACAAGGTAAAGGGACCCGGCCACACAGATCAGGTCTTCCTTCCTGGCAAGAAAAAAAGCCTGCCGCAGGGCCTCGCCCGGACTTTGGATGACCTCAATATTTTCGCCGAATTCGGAAGCAACGGGCAAGAACGCCTCAAGGTCAAGCGCCCGCTCGCAAGGCGGACGGGTAATGATTATCCGGTCGGCAAGGGGGAAAAGCCTTTTGGCCATCATCCGATAGTTTTTATCCCCCAAAACCCCGAAAACGAGGATCAGCTTCCGGTAGTGGAAATCATTGACCAAGGCGCGACACAGGGTAGCGACTCCCGCTGAATTGTGCGCTCCGTCAACGACAACTTCCGGCGAGCGTCCGAGAACTTCCAGACGTCCTTCCCACTTGGCATCGCCGAGCCCTCTGCGCACAGCCTCTTCCGGAACGGCAAACCCGGCGTTGACCTCCCCGACCATTTCAATGACGCCCAGCGCCAGCGCGGCGTTGGCAAGTTGATGCGCCCCGGTGAAGGGGCACGTCAGACCCTTGTAGTTTTTCCTGATCCCCCGGTAGGAAAAGGCGCCGTCTCCCTTGAGGATAGTGCGGAACTCCTTCCCCAGCCGGTAGAGGCCGGCATTTTTTTCCTGACAGATCCCCGCTAACACTTTCAGAACGGACGGCTGACGGGCCGCAGTGAGACAGATTCCCCCGCTTTTTATAACCCCGCCTTTTTCGCAGGCTATTTGCTCCAGGGTGCTGCCCAGATATTCCTCGTGTTCGCGGGAGATATTGGTGATGACGGAAACGAGGGGGTTTATGACATTCGTGGCGTCCTGTCTTCC
Source organism: Syntrophobacterales bacterium (assembly GCA_019429105.1). Lineage (NCBI taxonomy): Bacteria > Pseudomonadati > Thermodesulfobacteriota > Syntrophobacteria > Syntrophobacterales > Syntrophobacterales bacterium. The sequence goes on along the minus strand of JAHYJE010000002.1, from coordinate 59,288 downwards.
CCCCATGCCCACCTCCAGCACAGCAATATCGATTTTCTGCCGCTGAAAATACAAAAACGCCATGGCGGTAATAAACTCGAAATAACTGACTGTTTCGACGACGCTTTTTTTAACGGTTTGCAGGCAGGCGACGGCCGCTTGCTGGCTTATCATCTCGCCATCGATGCGAATCCGCTCGCGAAATTCAATCAAATCAGGGGAGGTGTAAAGCCCTGTCCGGAAGCCGGCTGCAGACAGCATCGAAGCGGTCATGGCGGCAACAGAGCCCTTGCCATTGGTGCCGGCAATAATCACCGCCGGGCAGGCATCCTGGGGATTGCCCAGCCGCTCCAAGAGCGCCTTGATCTGTTCAAGCCCCAGACGAATGCCCATGGGGTTCAGGGCTTTCAAATAGGAGAGCGACTCTGTATAGGTCATGATTGCGCAGTTCGGAAGTGTTACGTATCAAGGGGGAACTAAATGGTTGCAGCAGGAGAGCGAAAACAAGGAAGGCGGATTTGCACCCGCCTTCCCTCTTGTCGGCTATCCCTTTGCAGCGGGTTTTTTTGCGGCCGGCTTTTCGCTGACAGCGCCGGGCATAAGTTCAATTATCGACATCGGAGCATTGTCGCCGGCGCGGTTTCCGGCATGAACGATCCTCGTATAGCCGCCCAGACGCTCCTTGTAACGTTCCGCCAACTCACCGAAGAGCTTTCCCACAATCTCGCGTTCGCGAACATAGGAGGCAGCCTGGCGACGGGCATGCAAATCGCCCCGTTTGCCCAGCGTCACCATCTTATCCGCTACCTTTTTGAGCTCCTGCGCTTTGGTGTTGGTGGTTTGAATCTTCTCATATTTAAACAGGGACGTTACCATATTCCTCAACATCGCCTTGCGATGGCTTGTGGTTCTGCCCAATTTACTTCCGAATTTTCCCTGGCCCATCGAATCTTATCCTTTCTAAAACTTCACTGCTTATACGCCCTCTTCGTCCAAGTCTCTGGCGCTTTCATTTTTTGCAGAAGCCGGCTCGAATCCCATGCCAAAACTCAGACCCGCTTCCAGCAGGACTTCTTTTATCTCATTGAGCGATTTGCGGCCAAAATTCTTGGTTTTCAACATTTCCGCTTCCGTCTTCTGAACAAGCTCGCCGATCTGGTTGATCCCGGCGTTTTTCAGACAGTTCGCCGAGCGCACAGAGAGCTCCAACTCTTCCACGCTGCGCGTCAGCAATTCATTGTTATCGATCTCCTGCGCCTGCTCTACCATCAAGGTTTCTTCCTCGTCCACTTCCTCGGGGAAATTGATGAACAGATCGATCTGCTCCTTGAGGATCTTGGCCGCATAGGCAACCGCATCCTCCGGCAACACGCTTCCGTCTGTCCAAACCTCCAAAACCAGACGGTCATAATCCGCAACCTGTCCGACCCGGGCGTAAGTTACGGTATAGTTGACCTTCTTTATTGGGGAATAGATGGCGTCGATATTGATCGTGCCCTCCGGCTGGTCGCTTTCCTTCTCCTTGCGGGCAGGCACATAACCCTTGCCCGTCCTGACCTCCATCTGCGCCTTCAGGGAATAATCCCCCAAAATTGTCGCAATGTGGTGTTCCGGATTGAGTATTTCCATAGTTGGGTCAAGCTTGAGGTCGCCGGCCTTGATCTCCCCCGGCGTGGAAACGTCAAGATAGATTGTTCTCGGGCCTTCACTTTCAAGCTTCAGACGAACGCCCTTCAGGTTGAGAATTATATCCGTCACATCTTCCTTTACGCCAGGAATCGTCGAAAATTCATGAAAAACTCCGTCAAATTTGACGGAAACAATTGCCGCTCCCTGGATGGACGACAGCAACACCCTGCGCAGGGAATTACCCAGCGTCGTTCCGAAACCGCGCTCCAGCGGCTGACAAACGAACTCGGCAAAGTACCTTGTATGAGTGCTTTCGTCTATTTCTATTCTTTTGGGCTTTATTAAACTGCGCCAGTTCTTATGCATAATTCATCCCCTGAATTCCTGATGGTTCGTTACATTCTTTCTTACTTGGAGTAAAGTTCTACCACCAGCTGTTCATTCACAGGCATCGTCAACTCCTCACGGGTAGGAAGCATTTTGACGGAAGCGCGGAAATTCTTTTTGTCAACATCCAGCCATTGGGGAACCCCCCGGCGGGAAACAGTTTCCATCGCTTCAATAATCTTCTCCACCTTGCGACTTTTCTCGCAGACCTCGACCGCATCGCCCGTATCAAGCAGGTAGGAAGGAATGTTGACAGGCTTGCCGCCCACAAGAAAATGCTTGTGCCTGATAAGCTGCCGGGCTTCCGTCCGTGAATTGGCAAATCCCATCCGGAAGACCATATTGTCGAGTCTTCTTTCCAGAAACAAAAGCAGGTTCGTTCCGGCGACACCCTTGCGCTGCTCGGCCTTCTCGAAATAGCCTCTGAACTGCTTTTCCAGCAGTCCGAACATCCGCTTCAGCTTCTGCTTTTCCCTGAGCTGCACACCGTAATCGGAAGATTTCTTGCGCAACTGGCCGTGCTCTCCAGGCACAAAGCCCCTTCTTTCAAATGAGCATTTTTCGGTGTAACACCGGTCGCCTTTCAAAAAAAGCTTCAAGCCTTCCCTGCGGCACAACCTGCAAACTGAATCTCTATACCTTGCCAACAAAGCCTCCTTGTCAATAATCAACAGTAATTGTTATTTATTATCAACACTATTTCAAATTATATAAGAAAATATCTTAAACCCTTCTTCGTTTCGGGGGGCGACAACCGTTGTGCGGCACCGGAGTCACGTCACGGATAGTGGTGATTCTGATTCCGGTCGTCGAGAGCGCCCGAAGCGCCGATTCCCGTCCGGAACCTGGCCCTTTCACATAAACCTGGACGCTTCTGAGTCCGTGCTCCTTTGCCTTTTTCACCGCATCCTCAGCCGCCATCTGCGCCGCAAAGGGGGTGCTTTTTCGGGAACCTTTAAAACCCTGCATCCCCGATGAAGACCAGGCAATCACATTGCCGCTTAAATCGGCAATGGTTACAATCGTATTGTTAAACGTTGACTGAATATGAATTATTCCCTCGGGAATATTCTTCTTTTCTTTCTTTTTACCTGTTTTTCTAACCGGCTTTGCCATTGTCCCTCCGAACAGACTTGAAAACTATTTCTTTTTTGCTGCAATCGACCTTCTCGGTCCTTTCCTGGTCCGGGCATTCGTACGGCTTTTCTGCCCCCTCACCGGAAGCCCCTTGCGATGGCGCAAACCCCGGTATGTTCCGATATCCATAAGTCTCTTGATCGACATTGAGACGTCTCTTCTCAAGTCTCCCTCTACCTTTAAATCCTTGTCGATAATGCCGCGGATGGCCGTTAACTCCGAATCCGCCAGCATATCGGTTTTCGTGTCGGGATTTACACCGGCATTATTAAGAATATACAGGGATTTTGCCCTTCCTATGCCATAGATATAGGTGAGTGCAATCTCCATCCTCTTATTCTTAGGTAAATCTACGCCCGCAATTCTTGCCACCTTAAAAACCTCCTGATAACTGTATGCCTATCCCTGACGCTGCTTGTGCTTGGGATTTTCGCAAATCACACGCAAAACGCCCTTTCGCTTTACAATCTTGCACTTATCGCAAATTTTCTTTACGGACGATCTTACCTTCACGGCTTTAGCTCCTTTACACAACTTACGGCGCGTTCCGGCGCACCGACTTTATAAATATGTCACTTGGTCCGGTAAACAATCCTGCCGCGCGTCAGATCATACGGGGAAAGCTGCACCGTAACCTTATCCCCCGGGAGGATTTTTATAAAATGCATCCTCATCTTTCCGGAAATATGGGCAAGCACCTTATGGCCATTTTCCAGTTCCACCCTGAACATTGCATTGGGCAGAGGCTCGACAACCTTGCCTTCAACCTCTATGGATTCTTCCTTTGCCATAAATATTTCTTTCCTGCTGCCACCACCGGCTTGCCCGCGTTTATAAACCTATCTTCTTCTGGCTATGTGCCCCTTTTTCATAAACCCCTCATACTGCCGCGTCAGCAGATGGGTCTCGATCTGACCGGCAGTATCCAGGGCTACGCCCACAACTATCAAAAGCGCAGTCCCACCGAAATAAAAGGGGACATTGAAGTAGCTGATTAAAATACTGGGGATGACGCAGATGATCGATACGTAGAAAGCACCCCAGAAGGTCAGCTTGGTCATTACCTCGTCAATGTAATCGGACGTCTTTTTCCCCGGTCTTATCCCCGGAACATAACCGCCATATTTTTTCATGTTATCGGCCATATCCACAGGGTTGAAGGTAACCGCCGTATAAAAATAACTGAAGAAAAAGATGAAAGCGACATACAGCGTTTCATAAAAGAACCTTCCCGGAATCATCGCCCCGGCAACCGCCTTCATCCAGGGATGGGGAATGAAATTCGCAATCGTCGCTGGAAACATGATGATCGAGGAGGCAAAGATCGGAGGAATAACCCCGGCGGTATTGACCTTCAGGGGCAAGTGGGTAGATTGCCCCCCATACATCTTCCGCCCGACGACGCGCTTTGCGTACTGCACCGGAATCCGGCGCTGTCCGCTTTCCACGAAAACTATTACCCCGACGATCAGCAGCATCATCGCTATCAAAATAATAATGAAAAATACACCCATCTCCCCCGAAGCAAGCAGTCGGAAGGTGTTGATGATGGCCTCCGGCCCGCGGCAGACAATGCCGGCAAAGATGATAAGCGAGATGCCGTTCCCGATTCCCTTTTCGGTTATCTGCTCGCCCAGCCACATGATGAAGGCCGTTCCGGCCGTAAGCGTGATCACCGTCATCAGGCGGAAACTCCAGCCCGTGTCGATAACTATCGAGGCGCCGGTGGGTCCGGCCATGTTTTCCAGACCAATGGCAATGCCAAAACCCTGGATCAGGCTCAACAGCACCGTTCCGTACCGCGTGTACTGGGTGATTTTCCTGCGCCCGGATTCTCCCTCCTTGGAGAGCTTTTCCAGATAGGGAATCGCCACGGTCAGCAACTGCAGAATGATCGACGCGCTGATATAAGGCATTATTCCGAGGGCAAATACGGAAAGATTGCTCAGCGCCCCACCTGCGAACATATCAAACAGCCCCAGGAGGGAACCTTTGGCCTGTTCGAAAAATGCAGCAAGCGCCGCCGTGTCGATGCCGGGGGTCGGCACATGCGCCCCTATCCGGTAAACAGCCAGCAAAAGAAAAGTGAACAGAATCCTTTTGGAAAGCTCCGGGACCTTGGATATATTTCCTAAACCCTCTAACAAATCAGGCTACCTCTACAATCGTTCCGCCGGCGGCTTCGATCTTTTGTTTCGCGCCCCGACTGACCATATCAACTTTAACCGAAAGAGGATAATCTATCTCCCCATTGCCCAGAACCTTGATTCCGTCAAAAGCGCCCGCTACGAGGCCTAAAGCCTTCAACGACTCGGCATCCACCACAGAGCCCTGGATGAACATTTTCAACTGCCTTATATTTACCGTCGCAATAATCTTGCGCATCGGGTTTTTGAAACCCCGCTTGGGAATTCTCCGGGACAAAGGCATCTGCCCGCCCTCAAAACCGGGGCGGACACTATGCCCCGAACGGGCGTTCTGACCCTTGGCGCCTTTGCCGGATGTCCCTCCGTGTCCATTGCCATTGCCTCTTCCCACCCTTTTGCGGTTTTTGCGTGAACCTTTCGGCGGTGTTAACGTAGCCAAATTCATTATTCATTCCCCTTGACTTCTACGGAAGCGACGAGATGCTCAATCTTCTTTATCATCCCGCGAACTTCTGGAGTATCTTGCAAAATAACACTCTTATGCATCTTGCCCAACCCAAGGCCGCGCAACACCTTGCGCTGCTTCTCCGGCCTGCCTATATAACTTTGAACCTGCGTGACCTTCAGCATTTTACCCACAGCTCGACCCTCTCCTCTTCAATTTCTCGACTATTTGCCTCTTGCCGCGAGTATTTCCATGGGTGCCCGCAACTGCTCAAGCCCCTGGATGGTTGCCTTGACAAGGTTGTGGGGATTATGAGACCCGAGGCACTTGGTAAGTATATTATGAACGCCCGCAACCTCCAACACCGCGCGCACAGCCCCACCGGCTATCAATCCGGTGCCTTCCGATGCGGGACGAAGAAGAACCTTGCCAGCGCCGTAATGACCGACCACGCTATAGGGAATTGTCTTATTTTCAACGGCAACCTTCACCATTGACTTTTTGGCCTGCTCCATCCCCTTTCTGATTGCCTCCGGCACCTCATGAGCCTTGCCCAGACCAGCGCCTATTGAACCCTTGCCATCGCCGACGACTACAACCGCGCTGAAGCGAAAACGCCTACCGCCTTTGACAACCTTTGCTGTTCTGTTGATGGTAATTACCCTGTCGAGCAGTTCCAAATCTTCCATATTATCGTTTCCCACTTTTAATAATGAAGTTTATATTAAAAATTCAGTCCAGCTTCCCTTGCTCCATCCGCCAGGGATTTGACCCTGCCATGATAGAGAAAACGACCCCTGTCAAAAACTGCATCGGCAACCCCGATTTCCTGCAACCTGTTGGCCACAAGCGTCCCCACAGATTTGGCCATCTCTGTTTTCTTGAGTTTTTTCCCCTCGCCGCTCAACTCTTTGGCAAGGGATGAAGCCGCAGCAATTGTCCGGCCGGATACGTCATCTATTGCCTGAACGTAGATGTGAGAGGCAGACCTGAATACGCAAAGACGCGGTCTTGCCTGACTCCCCGCGACCTTTTTTCTGACCCGTAATTTTCTCTTGTCCCTGACTTTTTCTATTTTTCTGTTAGCCAATTTCTTACCTCTTTTCGGTATATGCCAACGTAATCACGCTAAATAACAAGATTACTTGGCCGCAGACTTGCCAACCTTGCGCTTGATCTCTTCGCCTGCGTACTTTATTCCCTTGCCCTTATATGGCTCAGGTTTTTTAATGCCCCTGATTTCCGAAGCAACCCGCCCCACCTGCTGCTTGTCAATTCCGGAAACCATAATGGCGACCAGCTTCTCCACCTTAATATCAATCCCTTCCGGTATCTGATATTCGACCGGGGCCGAATAGCCGACAATCAATTTCAGTACCTTGCCAGTTACCTCAGCGCGATAACCAACGCCGGAAATCTCCAGCCCTTTTTGAAAGCCGACGCTCACCCCGCTTACCATGTTGGCAATCAGGGTCCTTACCAGACCATGCAGGGACCTATCCTGTCTCAGGTCAGATCTTCTTTTTACTTCTATCGTTTGCTCATTGAGCACTACATCAATCAGACCAGGCACCTGATACGTCAGTTTCCCTTTTGGCCCCTCAACGGCGAGCAGCTCATTCTCGCGGCTTATCTTCACGCCCTGGGGAATCTGAACTGCCATTTTTCCGATTCTTGACATCTCTTACCCTCTATCTTTTCCTGATGAACAGACAAATTCACCAAGGGTTAAAAAGGCTGCTTACCAAACATTGCAGACAAGTTCTCCGCCGATGTTCAATTCACGGGCTTCCTTGTCCGTCATTACGCCCCGCGAGGTGGTGACGATGGATATCCCGTATCCGTTCAACACCGGGGCAAGTTTCCCGCTTTTAACGTAAACCCTTCTTCCGGGTTTACTTATCCGCTGTATATCCGTTAAAACCAATTTTTTTGCATCCTGATACTTCAAATAAATTCGCAGCATCTCCTGCTTCTGTGAATCGGTCTTAACGTCATATCCGGCAATGTAGCCGCTTTTTTTCAACACCTTGGCCACATTCACGTTTATCTTCGTATTCATTACATCTACGCTCTTGAAATGAACCCGGTTGGCGTTCCTTATTCTCGTGAGCATATCCGCGATAGGGTCGGTCATCCCCATATTTTCACTCCTTTTCTACCAGCTTGATTTGATTACACCCGGGATTTCGCCGTTAAGCGCCATTTTGCGCAAGCAGATGCGACACATGTCGAATTTACGGTAATATGCCCTGGGCCTGCCGCATACCGGACATCTGTTATAGTCCCGGACCGAAAATTTGTTTTCACTCTTGGCTTTCACAATTAAGGATTTCTTTGCCACGTTCCCTCCGCAGAACCACACTCGTCTTAATTTTTAAACGGCATTCCCATCATCTTCAGAAGCTGTCTTGCCTCATCATCCGTCTTTGCCGTGGTTACTATCGCAATGTTCATTCCCCGGATCTTGTCAATCTTGTCATAGTCAATCTCAGGAAAGATTATCTGTTCCTTCAAGCCCAGGGCAAAATTTCCCCGGCCGTCAAAAGATTTCGTCGGAATTCCGCGAAAGTCGCGGACGCGCGGCAGGGCTACATTGACCAGCCTGTCAAAGAACTCATACATCCGTTCCCTGCGCAGGGTTACACAGCAGCCAATCGGCATTCCCTGGCGGAGCTTGAAGGTCGCAATGGATTTCCGCGCCTTGGTGATGATCGGCTTCTGGCCGGTAATCGCCGCCATTTCGGCCACCGCGCTGTCAAGTATCTTGACGTTCTGGATGGCCTCGCCCAGCCCCATATTGACGACTATCTTGACGATCTTCGGAACCTCCATGGCGTTTTTGTAAGAATTGGCCGCCGTCAGCTCCTTTACTACTTTATTCATGTATAAATCTTTGAGTCTTGCCATTATTCACCAGCCTATGCTTCAAGTATCTCTTGGCACTTGGCGCAGACGCGCACCTTTTTCCCATCGTCAAGAAATTTATATCTAACCCTGACCCCAACGCCGCATTTACTGCAAAGATACATAACATTGGAGATGTGCAGCGGCCCCTCTTTTTCCACGATGCCGCCCTTGCCTTTGGCATCAGGCTTCTGATGCTTTTTGATCAAATTGATCTTCTCGATAACTACCCGTTCCTTATCCACAATGACACTCTGGATCTTCCCCGTTTTTCCTTTTTCCTTGCCGGAGATCACCTTTACCGTGTCCCCTTTTTTGAGCCTCTTTATCTGCATTGCTTGATCCCCAGTCTCAATTCGCCCTGCTTCAAACTACAGCACTTCAGGCGCCAGCGAAATAATCTTCATAAATTGCTTTGCCCGCAGCTCGCGCGCCACTGGCCCAAATATTCTTGTGCCCACCGGTTCCATCTGATTGGAGACGAGAACCGCGGAATTGTCATCGAACTTCAGGTATGAACCATCGGGCCGTCGCACCTCTTTTACCGTACGCACCACAACTGCCTTCATTACGTCACCCTTTTTCACCTTGGAATTGGGCAGAGCCTCCTGCACGGCAACGACGATGACATCGCCCAGACTCGCATAACGCCTTTTGGAGCCCCCCAAAACCTTTATGCATGTAACCTTCCGGGCGCCTGAATTGTCGGCTACGTTTAGAACCGTCTGCATCTGTATCATTATGAACACTCCGCCTGGTAAAAACCGTTGTTAAGAAAATCCTGCCATCCCCGGCTTTTACCGAATTTTGAGTTATCTGCTTCTACTTGGCTTTCTCAACGATCTGCACCATCCGCCACCGCTTCTCTTTGCTCAAGGGGCGCGACTCGGCAATCATCACCCTGTCGCCCTTGCGACAATCGTTGCCCTCATCATGAGACTTATATTTCACAAATCGCTTCACATACTTATGGAATATGGGGTGCTTGACCAGTCTTTCCACTCGAACAACAATGGTCTTGTCCATCTTGTCGCTGATTACCACACCCTCAATAGTAGTCTTTTTCCCTCTTTTTTCCACTACTTTGCCTCCTTTTCGGCCAACACCGTTTTGACGCGGGCAATGTCCCTGCGGACATGGCCAAGCAAGGCCGGCGATTCCAATTGCCCTGAGGTATGACGCATGCGCAAATTAAAAAACTCCTCGGTCAGCTCGCTTTTCTTCTGTTTTAACTCATCAGAGCTAAGATCTCTTATGTCCTTAATCTTCATCGGAAACATCCCTCGAAAGAAATTTCGTGCTTATTGGCAGCTTATGAGCCGCCAGCAAGAGAGCCTCCGCGGCAATTTCCTTTTCCACACCCTCAATCTCGTACAAAATAACGCCCGGCTTGATAACCGCCACCCAATCTTCAGGCGCGCCCTTGCCTTTTCCCATTCTTGTTTCAGCGGGCTTCTTCGTAATCGACTTATGGGGGAAAATCCGTATCCATATCTTTCCACCGCGCTTGATATGCCTGGTCATCGCAATACGGGCCGCTTCGATCTGTTTTGCCGTCAGCCACCCACACTCGGTTGCCTGCAGTCCATACTCCCCAAAGGCGATATAGCCCCCCCGGGTGCATGTGCCGCTCATTCGGCCCCGCTGTATTTTTCTATATTTAACCCTTTTAGGCATTAACATTTTTCGAATACCTCTTCTTTTTTTCTAACCTGACGCTGCTCAATTACTTGTTTTCAACCCTGCCCGGCAACACCTCGCCATGGAAAATCAGCACCTTGACTCCAATCTTGCCATAGGCAGTAAGAGCCTCCGCAAACCCGCAGTCAATGTCCGCCCTCAATGTATGAAGCGGCACCCGCCCCTCCCGATACCATTCAGATCTGGCCATCTCCGCGCCGGCCAGGCGGCCCGCGCAATTTATGCGTATCCCTTTGGCGCCGAACTTCATCGCCGTGGTTACCGATTTCTTCATCGCCCGGCGAAAGGCAATTCTTCTTTCAAGCTGCTGCGCCACACTTTCGGCAACAAGCTGAGCATCGGCTTCCGGCTTGCGCACTTCCAGAATGTTGATAATTACGTCACTGGCGGTAATCGCCCCTACATCCTTCTTCAGTTTTTCTATTTCAGCGCCCTTTTTCCCAATAATGATCCCCGGACGGGCAGCGTATATGTTTACCTTAACCTTGCTTGCCGCTCTTTCAATCTCTATTTTAGAGATTCCCGCAGCATACAGCTTTTCTTTAAGGAATTTGCGAACCTTGAGATCTTCGTGCAGCAGTCGTGAGAAGTCCTTCTCCGCATACCACTGAGATTTCCAAGTTTTAATCCCGCCCAGCCTCAGCCCAATCGGGTTTACCTTCTGCCCCAAACTTTCACCTCCTCAAAGATTTACTGCTCATCCAGGACCACGGTTATATGGCTGGTACGCTTTTTAATTGAAGCCGCACGACCCTGCGCGCGCGCCCTCCATCTTTTCAAAGATGGCCCCTGATCAACAAATATTTCCCGTACATAGAGTATGTGTTCATCGATATTGGGATTCTGTTTGGCGTTCGCAAGTGCCGACAGCAGAACCTTCTGCACCGGGTCCGCCGCATACTTGGTCGTAAACTGGAGAAGCTGTTTTGCATCCTCCACACGCTTGCCCCTGATCAAATCGGCAACCAGCCGCACCTTTTGGGGCGACATCCTGATGTATTTTGCCACTGCTTTTGCTTGCATTTCCTACTCCAAGGTACTGCAGTATAAAGTATCGATTGAAACCAAACCAGCGCCTATTTGCGCAGCTTGGTCTTGCGGTCGCCGGCATGACTGTAAAAAGTCCGCGTCGGCGAAAACTCGCCCAATTTATGACCAACCATATTTTCCGTCACAAATACGGGAATGAATTTCTTACCGTTATGAATGGCAAATGTTTGTCCAATCAGCTCCGGTGTGATAGTCGAACGGCGAGACCAAGTCTTGATCACTGCCTTGTTGCCGTCAGTATCCTGCCTTCTGACTTTTTCAAGAAGGCTGCTGTCGATAAAAGGTCCCTTTTTGATTGAACGTGCCACGCCTAACCTCTTCTTTTCACGATATATTTATTAGTGCTCTTATTTGTCCGCGTCTTATGACCCTTGGTGGGTATCCCCCAGGGGGTGCAGGGATGCCGACCGCCAGAGGATCTGCCCTCGCCGCCGCCCATCGGGTGATCGACGGGATTCATAACCACCCCTCTGACATGGGGAAGTTTGCCCTTCCATCTTTTTCTGCCGGCCTTGCCGAGGCTGATGTTTTCGTGATCGATGTTGCCTACCTGACCGATTGTCGCCCGGCACTCTTCGAAAATCTTGCGGACCTCCCCGGACGGCAGTCTTACCAGGGCATAGCTGTTTTCCTTTGCCATCAACTGACCATAAGCGCCGGCAGAGCGCACGAGCTGGGCGCCCTTGCCCACTTTCAGTTCGATATTATGGATCAGGGTTCCCAGGGGAATGTTTTTCAGCGGCGCAGCGTTGCCGGGTTTGATATCGGCATTGATGCCGCTTACCACCGTATCCCCGACAGACAACTTGGCAGGAGCGACAATATAGCTCTTTTCGCCATCGGCATAATTGAGCAGCGCGATGCGCGATGAGCGGTTCGGATCATATTCGATCGCGGCGACGCGGGCGTCAATATCGTCTTTGAGCCTCGTGAAATCGATCAATCTGTATCGCCTTTTATGACCGCCCCCGATGTAGCGGCTGGTGATCCGGCCGTTATTGTTGCGCCCACCGCTTTTTTTCAAAGGTCTCAACAGGCGGTTCTCCGGAGTATCTTTGGTAATCTCCGCAAAATCCGAACAAGTTTGAAATCTTCTCCCCGGTGATGTCGGCTTGTATTTTCTTATTCCCATCCGCCTGTTTCCTTATATTTGAAATAAAATTAAAGTGGCCTTTTTTTCAATCTGTCCCGTTTTGCGACAATATCCCAATGCCTACTGAATGGACTCAATTCGGTTGTCCGGCGCCAGGGTGACGACCGCCTTCTTCCAGTCGCTTTTCCTTCCCATCACCTTGCCTACCCTTTTCACTTTTCCATGCACGTTTATCACCCGCACCGCCAGCACATTAACCTTGAAAATCTTCTCAACCGCCTTTTTTACTTCGATCTTGTTGGCTTTGGGATTGACTTCAAAATTATACTGGTTGGACTGCTCGCGCAGGATCGTGCCTTTTTCCGTCAGCAGCATTTTTTTGATGACCTGATAAAGTTCCATTACGCTGTCAGCACCCCCTCAAGTTTATTTACCGCAGGCTCAAGAAAGACAACGTGTTCGTACTTCAAGAGATCGTAAACATTCACCCCTTCGGAACGGATCATTTTTATGTCTTTAACATTGCGCGATGATTTTAATAAAACCGGGCGGTCAACATCTATGACAATCAGCGCCTTTTTGAACCCGAAAAGATCCATAACCTCTTTGAATTTTTTAGTCTTAATCTCTTCCATCGGAAAATCGCGGAGGATCGTCATCTGATCTTCCTTGAATTTCATGCTCAACGCAGAAACAAGGGCCAGTCGGCGAACTTTCTTTGGCACTTTAAACGCGTAACTGCGCGGCTTGGGCCCAAAAACTGTACCGCCGCTCCTCCAGAGGGGAGAACGGGAGTGTCCGGCACGGGCTCGTCCCGTACCCTTTTGCTTCCAGGGTCTTTTCCCGCCGCCGCTTACCTCGCTCCTGCCTTTCGTGCAGGCAGTGCCGCTTCTTCCAGCCGCCATCTGCATCCGCACTACCTGGTAGATTACGTCCTCATTTACCGGAGCGCCAAATACCAGATCGCTCAATTCAATATCGGACACCTTGTTATTTTCTATATCGTAAACACCTGCTATTGGCATTTTTCCACCTGAAGAGCCTTTATTTATCTGCTTTTACTTTCTTGATTGCCTGCTTGATCAGAACAAAACCCTGTTTTTTGCCGGGGACAGCGCCCTTCACTAAGAGGGCGTTAAGCTCCGGCCTGACTGCCCAGACACGCAGATTCTGGACGGTTTTCCTGTCTGTTCCCATATGTCCGGGAAGCTTTGTTCCCTTGAACACCCTGGCCGGATCGGCACTGGCGCCAATGGAACCGGGAGCGCGATGAAACATCGAGCCGTGACTCGCGCGGCCGCCGCCAAAACCATGCCGTTTGATGACGCCTGCGAACCCCTTGCCTTTTGTCGTTCCCACTACGTCAACAAAATCTCCCGGGGAAAAAAGTTCCAACCCGATTTCCTGACCCAGCTCGCAACCATCGGCGCTGCCCTGAAACTCCCGCAGGATTCGGAAAAAGCCCTTATCGGCCTTTTTCTGATGACCCTGAAGCGGTTTGGTCAGTTTGCGCTGGCTTACCCTGCAGTAACCAAGCTGCAGGGCCTCATAACCGTCTTTTTCCAAGGTCTTTTTCTGAACTATGACGGATGGTTCAACCTCGATCACGGTAACTGGCACGAAAACGCCCTCATCGGAGAACACCTCGGTCATGCCCAATTTTCTACCAATCAATCCCTTTGTCATACCCACACTCAATAAGCGACTTTAACGCCTGCTAAAAGACCGCTTTATCCTTCCGGCGTATTTATAATTTGATCTCGACATCAACTCCCGAAGACAAATCAAGCTTCATCAGGGCATCGACTGTCGCCTGGGTTGGCTCCACTATGTCTATGAGCCTTTTATGAGTTCTTATTTCGAACTGCTCGCGCGATTTCTTATCCACATGCGGAGACCGGTTGACGCAGTACTTGTTGATCTCCGTCGGCAGCGGAATCGGACCGCCCACCCGCGCGCCGGTTTTCCGGGCCGTCTCCACGATATCATCCGCGGAGCGGTCCAGCAATTTGTAGTCATACGCCTTAAGGCGAATCCTTATCTTTTGATCTTTCATAGTTTGATTATATTCCCGTCAACTTCAGTATATGTTTATTCCATGATTTTGCTGACTACGCCGGCGCCGACAGTCCTGCCGCCTTCACGGATGGCGAAACGGAGCTGCTCTTCCATGGCAATCGGAGTAATGAGTTCAACATTCATCTCGACATTATCGCCGGGCATCACCATTTCGATCCCCTCGGGCAACGTGGCAACGCCAGTCACATCGGTTGTACGGAAATAAAACTGCGGTCGGTATCCGGTAAAGAACGGCGTGTGCCTGCCGCCTTCTTCCTTCGTCAAAACATAGACCTGGGCCTTGAACTTCGTGTGAGGGGTGATCGAACCCGGCTTGGCGACAACCTGCCCTCGCTCAACCTCCTCGCGCTTCGTCCCCCGGAGCAGGATGCCGACGTCGTCGCCCGCCCGCCCTTCATCAAGCGTCTTGCGGAACATCTCAACGCCGGTACATACCGTCTTGAAGGTGGGCCGGATGCCGATTATTTCCACTTCGTCGCCGGTACGGACTATTCCACGGTCAACACGGCCGGTAACAACTGTGCCGCGTCCGGAAATGGTGAAGACATCGCCGACCGGCATCAGAAAAGGCTTGTCCAGATCGCGAACCGGCTCGGGAATGTAATTGTCAACGGCTTCCATGAGTTCCCAAATGGACTTTGCATCCTCCGACTTCGGATCGTCGGCCTCAAGGGCCTTTAACGCAGAGCCGCGGATGATCGGAACATCGTCGCCGGGGAAATCATAGGCGGTAAGGAGCTCTCTCAGTTCCAGCTCGACCAGATCAAGCAGCTCGGGATCGTCAACGAGATCGCATTTGTTCATATAAACGACTATCGAAGGCACCTGAACCTGGCGGGCAAGAAGAATGTGCTCTCTGGTCTGCGGCATCGGCCCGTCGGACGCGGCAACAACGAGAATCGTGCCATCCATATGGGCGGCGCCGGAAATCATGTTCTTGATATAGTCGGCGTGACCCGGGCAGTCAACGTGCGCATAGTGCCGTTTATCTGTCTGGTATTCCACATGGGAGATATTGATCGTCACCCCGCGTTCTTTTTCCTCCGGCGCGTTGTCAATCGAATCAAACGGCCGATACTCCGCATACCCCTTGGAGGCCAAGTGTTTTGTGATCGCGGCCGTTAAGGTCGTCTTGCCATGATCGACATGGCCAATCGTGCCGATATTCAAATGCGGCTTTGTCCTCTCAAATTTCTTTTTAGCCATCACTGACCTCCTTAAAACGTGGAAAAGTTTGTTTGTTTTTCAATAAACATTACACCCTACGGAACATCCCTCAGACAGAACTGCTTAAAATCTGTAATGGGCAAAGGCCTTGTTGGCCTCGGCCATCTTGTGAACGGCCTCTCGCTTTTTAATGGCGCCCCCGCGATTATTCGCGGCATCAATCAACTCTCCTGCCAGTTTTTCCCTCATTGTCTTCTCCGAGCGTTCCCTGGCGTTGGAGATGAGCCACCGTATCCCCAAGGCTAACCGGCGCGAAGGGTTGACCTCTGTCGGCACCTGATAGGTTGAACCGCCGACGCGCCTGGATTTGACCTCGATTATCGGCTTAACATTGCTGACCGCCTTTTCGAAAATATCTACCGGCGCGGCATCCTTCATTTTTGCTTCTATGATATCGAAAGCCCCGTACAAAATGGACTCGGCCGTGCTTTTTTTGCCACACTTGAGCAAATTATTTACAAATTTGGCGACAAGCTGGTTATTGTATTTTGGATCCGGGAGTATCTCCCTTTTCGCAACTTCTCTTCTCCTCGGCATAACCTCTATCTCCGCTTAACTTGGCCTTTTGGCGCCGTATTTAGATCTTCCCTGTTTCCTGTCCTGAACCCCGACCGCATCCAGCGTCCCTCTGATAATGTGGTAACGCACCCCCGGCAGATCCTTCACACGTCCGCCTCTTACCAGGACAACTGAATGCTCCTGAAGGTTATGTCCCACCCCCGGGATATAGGAAGTAACCTCGTACCCGCTCGTCAGGCGAACCCTGGCAACCTTTCTTAAAGCCGAGTTCGGCTTCTTCGGCGTAGAGGTGTAAACCCTGACACAGACCCCTCGGCGCTGCGGAGACCCAACCAATGCGGGCGTTGTCGCTTTACTGCTTATTTTGGACCGCCCTTTTCGAACTAATTGATTTATCGTCGGCATCAACCCTCCTGATTTAACTCCCGCCCTGTATTTATCCGAACCCGTAAAAGAGCGACTAAATATCAACTTGCACCATCGTTGTCAAGCATTTTCTCGGTAAATTTCACCCCTGCTGCTCCACAACCTCTAAATCATCAAAATTGCTTTCCGTCAGCGGCAATGGATTGCTGATTTCCGTCTTTATTCCCAATTTTTTGTACATGGGAAGCCCCGTCCCGGAGGGAACCAGCCTGCCCATTATGACGTTTTCCTTCAATCCCAGCAGATAATCCGTTTTTCCGGCAATGGACGCTTCCGTCAAAACGCGCGTAGTCTCCTGGAAGGAGGCCGCGGAGATGAAACTCTGCGTGGTCAGCGACGCCTTTGTAATCCCCATCAGGATCGGTTCGCCCTGGGCCGGAGTGCCTCCCCCAGCCAGGACCCTTTCGTTTTCTTCCGTAAAACGGAGACGATCCACCTGTTCATCGGCAATGAAGGAGGTGTCGCCCGGATTCTTGATCATGACCCGGCGCAGCATCTGGCGGACGATCACCTCGAGGTGCTTGTCGTTGATTTTCACGCCCTGCAGTCTGTAAACCTCCTGCACCTGATCCACGAGGTAACGGGCCAGCGCCTTCTCGCCCTTTATCGTCAGCAGATCGTGGGGGTTATGCACCCCATCCATCAACGCCTCTCCGGCCACAACCCGGTCCCCCTCCTGAACGCTGACGTGCTTTCCCTTGGGAATCAGGTATTCCTTTTCCTCATCCGTGCTGGGGGTGACGATCACCTTGCGTTTGCCCTTGGAATCCTTGCCGTAGGAAACTACGCCGTCTATCTCGCTGATCACCGCATAATCCTTCGGCTTTCTTGCTTCGAAAAGCTCGGCTACCCGGGGGAGACCACCCGTTATATCCTTTGTTTTTGTTGTTTCCCGCGGTATCTTGGCCAGAATGTCGCCCGCCTTGACTGCATCCCCTTCCGAAACGACGATATTGGCGCCCAGCGACAGCAGATGCCGGGCAACTGCATCCGTTCCGGGAACTTTTGCTGTCCTGTTCTTGCTGTCCTTGATCGAAACCCGCGGCCGCATGTCCGTTCCCTTGAACTCGACAATAATCTTCCGCGACAGGCCGGTTACCTCGTCAACCTGCTCCTGCATGGTCTTGCCTTCGATGATGTCCCCGAACTTGACCACTCCGTCAACCTCGGCCAGGATGGGAATGGAGAAGGGATCCCATTCGGCGATCAAATCGCCTTTTTTCTGATCGGTCGGCCCGTTCACCCGGCTTCCGTCTTCCACCTTTATGTATGCGCCATAGGGAACGGTGTATTTGCCTCTGCCTCTCCCCTTTTCATCGAGAACATGCACCTCGCCGTTGCGGTTCATAACTGCCAGCTCGCCGGTTGACCGTCTGACCGTATTGATGTTGACAAACTTGATAATCCCGTCGTGCCTCGACTCCAGGGTGGAATGCTCTTCAAACTTGGCGGTTCCACCGATATGGAATGTTCTCATGGTCAACTGCGTGCCTGGCTCCCCAATCGACTGGGCGGCGATTATTCCCACGGCCTCCCCGATGTTGACGAGATGGCCATGCGCCAGATCCCGGCCATAACACATGGCGCAGACGCCATGCTTGGATTTGCAGGAAAGCACCGATCTAATCCTTACCTTCTCGATACCGGCATCGTCGATCTTTTTGGCCAGCGCCTCGTCAATCGGCTGGTTAGCCTCTACCAGAATATCGCCGGTAAAGGGATCGCGAACGTCTTCCAGCACAACCCTTCCCAGCACCCTCTCCCCGGCAGTTTCGATTATCTCGCCGCCTTCCATCAGCGCCATGACATCGAGACCGTCAATCGTCCCGCAGTCATGCTCGGAAATGATTGAATCCTGCGCCACATCGACAAGCCGGCGGGTAAGATATCCCGAATTGGCCGTCTTGAGGGCTGTATCGGCCAACCCCTTGCGGGCGCCATGAGTGGAAATAAAGTACTCCAGAACGGTCAGCCCCTCCCGGAAATTGGCCCTGATCGGGGTTTCGATAATTTCCCCGGAGGGTTTGGCCATAAGTCCCCGCATGCCGGCCAATTGACGGATCTGAACGGCGCTGCCGCGGGCCCCGGAATCGGCCATCATGTGAATTGGATTGAAGCTTTCCCCCCTCGTCTTTTTGCCGTCGGCGCCGATTCGTTCCTCGGTTGTAATCCCGCCCAGCATCTCCTCGGCGATCTTCTCGGTTGCCTGCGCCCAGATGTCGATTACCTTGTTGTACCGTTCGCCGTAGGTAATCAAACCATCCATGTACTGCTTCTGGATCCCCAAGACGTCGCCGTCGGCCTTATCGACAATTTTTTTCTTGTTTCCGGGGATGACCATGTTATGGATTGCGATGGAAACACCGGAGATTGTGGCATATTTAAACCCGATATCCTTAAGGCGATCGGCCAGCAGCACCGTCGTTTTTACCCCGTTGGCGCGGTAGCAGTTATTGATCAGGTTGGCCAGTTCCTTCTTGTTCATTACCTTGTTGACGGCGTCGAAGGGGATTGTTCCCGGCACAACCTCGTAGAGGACAACCCGGCCGACGGTAGTCTCTTTCAGCTCGCCATCAACTCTAACCGTTATTTTCGCCTGCAGATCGACGGCGCCGGCATCAAGCGCGGAGCGAACCTCGGCGGGATCGGCAAATTTCATCCCCTCGCCCGGCACCCCGCTGCGCATCCTCGTGAGAAAATAGATGCCCAAAACGATATCCTGGCTGGGAATTATTATCGGCATGCCATTGGCCGGGGAAAGAATATTGTTAGTTGACATCATCAGAACCCGCGCCTCGGTTTGCGCCTCCACGGAAAGAGGCACATGCACCGCCATCTGATCGCCGTCGAAATCGGCGTTGAAGGCCGTACAAACCAGCGGATGAAGCTGAATGGCCTTTCCTTCGATCAGGATCGGTTCGAAAGCCTGGATCCCCAGCCGATGGAGGGTAGGCGCCCGGTTTAACATTACCGGATATTCGCGCACGACCTCATCGAGGGCGTCCCAAACCTCCGTACCCTCCTTTTCCACCATTTTCTTCGCACTCTTGACCGTCGTAACAAAGCCTCTTTCCTGCAGGCGGCGATAAATAAACGGTTTGAAGAGCTCCAGCGCCATCTTCTTGGGCAGTCCGCACTGATGCAGTCTCAGATTCGGACCGACGGTAATGACGGAACGTCCCGAATAATCCACCCGCTTGCCGAGGAGATTTTGTCTGAATCTCCCCTGCTTGCCTTTGAGCATATCGGACAGGGACCTGAGCGGCCGCTTGTTGGTGCCGGTAATCGCCCGCCCCCGCCGACCGTTGTCGAACAGGACGTCAACCGCCTCCTGAAGCATCCGCTTTTCATTGCGGACAATTATTTCCGGGGCATTTAGCTCCATGAGGCGCTTTAACCTGTTGTTTCTATTGATGACCCGGCGATAGAGATCATTCAGATCGGAGGTAGCGAACCGGCCGCCGTCAAGGGGTACAAGCGGACGCAGATCCGGAGGCAAAACAGGGAGCACCGTCAGCACCATCCACTCCGGCTTGTTTCCGGACTTGCGGAGCGCCTCGGCAATCTTCAATCGTTTTATGCACTTCTTCTTTTTGGTCTCCGAGACGGAGGTCTTTAGTTCCGAGCGCAGCTCTTCTACCAGCCCATCGAGATCGACCTGCTGCAAAAGAATGCGGATCGCCTCGGCGCCGATGCCTACCTCAAAGGAGTCATACCCGTACTGCTCGCGTAAATCGTACAGCTCTTCGTCGGTCAGGATATCCTGTTTGGCCAGAGGGGTTTTTTTCGGATCAAGAACAATCCACGCCTCGAAATAAAGAACCCTTTCCAGATCCTTCAGGGTAAGGTCGAGAATATTGCCGATGCGACTCGGCAAGCTCTTCAGAAACCAGATATGGGCAACCGGCGTCGCCAGAGTGATATGGCCCATCCTCTCCCGGCGCACCTTGGACTGGGTGACCTCCACGCCGCACTTTTCACAGACCACGCCGCGATGCTTCATCCTTTTGTAGCGCCCGCAAAGGCATTCGTAATCCTTTACCGGACCAAATATCTTCGAACAGAAGAGGCCATCCCGCTCCGGCTTGAAGGTTCTGTAGTTGATGGTCTCAGGCTTCTTGACCTCGCCGCGCGACCAGGAAACTATCTGCTCCGGCGAGGCAATGGATATCTTGATCGCGTTAAACCTGACCGGATCTTTAGGTTTTTCAAAATAACTAAAAACGTCTTCCACGGATTATATCTCCTAATAAGCCAAAGTTACGGGCGCCGCAAAACCCCTGCGGCATCATTCTCAAGCGGATAAGCTTGTGCGAATCCTGAAGCTTAAGCTATTTTTCTTCTATCAGATCAACATCCAGACAGAGGCTCTGCAGCTCTTTTACCAGGACGTTGAAAGACTCGGGCAGACCGGGTTCGAATGTATGCTCGCCCTTGACTATTGCTTCATAAATACGGGTTCTTCCGGCGACATCATCGGACTTGACGGTGAGAAACTCCTGAAGGGTGTAGGCGGCGCCGTAAGCCTCGATCGCCCATACCTCCATCTCGCCGAGTCTCTGCCCGCCGAACTGCGCCTTCCCGCCCAGGGGCTGCTGGGTAACCAGCGAATAGGGCCCGATCGACCGCGCATGAATCTTGTTGTCAACCAAATGATGCAGTTTCAGCATGTAAATGATGCCGACGGTGATTTTCTGACTGAAAGGCTCGCCGGTTCTGCCGTCATACAACACCGTCTGCCCGGACTCGGGTAAATCGGCAGCCTTCAACATCATGTTTATATCTTTTTCATCAGCCCCGTCAAAAACAGGCGTTGCAACCAGGACGCCGCGCTTGAGGCGGCGGGCAAAGTCAATTATTTCACTATCATCGGCCTTTTTCAGAAAACTGTCAAACTGCGGGGAGGAGTAAACCTTCTTCATCTCTTTTTTGATTTGCTCAATCCCGCGGTTCTCCTCCAGCAGCAGATTGATCTTCTCCCCCATCCCCTTGGCGGCAAGGCCCAGATGCGTCTCCAGAATCTGCCCCACATTCATCCGGGAGGGGACGCCCAGCGGATTCAGAACGATATCCACCGGCGTGCCGTCCTGCAGATAGGGCATATCCTCTTCGGGAAGGATCCGCGAAAGAACGCCCTTGTTTCCGTGACGGCCGGCCATCTTGTCCCCGACGGAGAGCTTCCGTTTGATCGCCACATACACCTTAACGAGCTTTATTACCCCCGGCGGCAGTTCATCGCCGGCGGTGAGCTTTTCAATTTTCCTGTCAAAGTATTCATTGACAAATTCTTTTTTCCGGGCAAGGTTTTTGTAAAGAATGCCGATCTGCGTTTCCGTTTCCTCGGCGCCCTCCAGCGCCACCTCCCGCCACGTTTCCATATCGGTCTTGCTGAGGATCTCTTCGGAAATGGTTTCTCCCTTTTTGAGAAGAATCCGCTTTTTCTTCGGATCCATAACCTTCTCGGTCGTTTTTTTGCCGATCAGCAGCTCGAATATCCGGGTTTTGACGCCCTCGGCGATGATTTGGAGTTCTTCATCCCGATCCTGTTTAATCTGCTCGATCGCCTCTGCTTCTATATACTTGGAGCGGCTGTCCCGCTCGGTCCCCTTCCGGGAAAATATCTTGGCGTCGATTACCGTGCCCTCAACCCCGGGAGGAACCCGCAAAGAGGTATCGCGGACATCACTGGCCTTTTCCCCAAAGATGGCGCGGAGCAGTTTTTCCTCGGCGGAAAGCTGCGTTTCCCCTTTCGGGGTAATCTTGCCGACCAGGATATCGCCGGGTTTCACCGCCACGCCCATGCTGACAATCCCGCTATCGTCAAGATGTTTCATGACATCTTCGCCGAGATTCGGGATATCGCGGGTAATTTCCTCTTTTCCCAGCTTGGTATCCCGCGCCATGACCTCAAATTCTTCTATATGGATCGACGTAAAGATGTCGTCCTTGACTATCCTTTCGGAAACCAGGATGGAGTCTTCGTAGTTATAACCGCCCCAGGACATGAAGGCCACCATGACATTTCTTCCCAGCGCCAGCTCACCCTTGTCGGTAGCGGGGCCATCGGCGATGATTTCCCCCTTGCGAACCTTCTGCCCCTTGTTGACAATGGGCTTCTGGTTGAAACATGTGTCCTGGTTGGAGCGCTTGTATTTTATCAGGTTGTAGATATCCACCCCGGTGTCCAGACTGTCCTTTTCCGGATTGCTGCTTTTGACGACTATCCGGGCGGCATCAACGCTTTCCACAACGCCGTCCCGGCGCGCCGCCACGACCGCTCCGGAATCGCGGGCAACGTACAGTTCCATACCCGTTCCGACAATCGGCACCTCCGGCGCCATCAGGGGAACGGCCTGCCGCTGCATGTTCGACCCCATCAGCGCCCGGTTGGCGTCATCGTGCTCCAAAAAGGGAATCAGGGTCGCCGCCACGCTGACGAGCTGGGTGGGCGATACGTCCATCATGCTTACCTCTTCGGGAACGACGGCCAGAAAGTCCGGGCCTCGGCGCGCAGGAATAAGCTGTTCGGTGAACCGGCCGTCGCGGGAAAGCGGTCTGTCCGCCTGGGCAATAACCAGATTTTCCTCTTCGATTGCCGTCAAATACTTTATCTCGTCAAACACCTTGCCGTTTTCCACAACCCGGTACGGCGTTTCGATAAACCCGAACTCGTTCACCCGGGCAAAGGTGCTCAGAGAAACGATCAACCCGATATTCGGCCCTTCCGGGGTTTCTACCGGGCAGATGCGGCCGTAATGGGAGGGATGCACATCCCGCACCTCGAAGCCGGCCCTCTCCCGCGTCAATCCCCCCGGCCCCAAAGCGGACAACCGCCGTTTGTGGGTGATTTCGGAGAGCGGATTGGTCTGATCCATGAACTGGGAAAGCTGGCTGCTGCCGAAAAATTCATTGACAATCGCCGAAACCGGTTTGGCGTTGACGAGGTCGTGCGGCATCATGGTTTCGATGTCCTGCAGCGTCATCTTTTCCTTGATTGCCCTCTCCATCCGGACCAGGCCGATGCGGTACTGGTTCTCGATCAACTCCCCAACGGAACGTACACGCCGGTTGCCGAGGTGATCGATATCGTCCACGCTGCATTCCGGAGCGCCGTTCTTCAGATCTATCAGGTACTTGACCGCCGACATGATATCGTCATTGCGGAGCACTGTCACATCTTTCGGAACATCGAGATGGAGTTTATAATTAAGTTTTGCCCTTCCAACATCGGACAAATCGTAGTTTTCCGGCGCAAAAAACAGGCTGCGGAAAAATTTCGCCGCGGTTTCCGCCGTGGGAGGATTGCTGGGCCGCAAGCGTCGGTAGATCTCAATAATCGCGTCTTCAACCTTGTCGATCCGATCCATCAGCAGGGTGTTTCTTATCGAAGAGGTTTCCTTGTCTTCGCCCATGTTGACAAACCGCACCGAACCGACATCACCCACCCGCAACTGATTCAGCCCCTCCGCGCTCAACTCGTCATTGCATTTGAGCAGCACCTCGCCGGTCTGCCGATCGAGAACATCGGCGGCAAGTACGCGACCGATCATTTCCTCTTCGTTCAGAGGTATTCTGACCTCCCCGGAATCGATCAGCCTGTGGAGCAAAGGCTTGGTAAACTTCCGCCCCTTCTTGACGACAACTTCGCCGCTTTTGGCAACTACATCGAAGGGCGCCTTCCAGCCGAGCAGGGAATCGTTAACCGCAACAAAAAAATTGCCGTCCTTGATATGCACCTGGTCAATATTGTAAAAATACTCCAGGATTGCCTCTGTGGAATTCCCCATTGCTTTCAGCAGAATCGTCACCGGCATTTTTCGGCGGCGATCGATGCGTACATAGAGCAAATCCTTGGAATCAAATTCCAGATCCAGCCAGGACCCGCGGATGGGAATAACCCGGGAGGAGTACATAACCTTGCCGGCGGATTGGGTTTTCAGCTTGTCGCTGTCGAAAAAGATGCCCGGCGAACGGTGGAGCTGGCTGACAATGACCCTTTCCGTCCCGTTTATAATAAAGGTCCCGTTTTCGGTCATCAGCGGAATCTCGCCGAAATAGATTTCCTGCTCCTTGATGTCGCGAATGGCCTTCGGCTCGGTATTTCTTTCAACATCATAGACAACCAGACGGACAACTATCTTCAGCGGCGCTGCCAGGGTCATCCCCTTCTGAACGCACTCCGGCACATCGTAGCGGGGCGCGCCGATTTTATAACTGACAAACTCCAGGGAGCATTTGCCGCTGAAATCGGAAATCGGGAAAACACTTCTGAAGGCAGCCTGCAGCCCGGTGTTTCCCCTTTTGTCCGGATCAATCGTTTCCTGAAGAAACTTTCGGTATGAATCAGTCTGAATATCGATCAGGTTGGGGATATCGAGTATCCGCCTGATGCGGCCAAAACTTTTTCTGAATTCTTCCATAGTATCCTTTCGGCCTCAGCCGTCAGAGATTTCTTTTTCACCAATAGCGATATGGGACATGAACCCCAACAATTCATCCCGCCGCTTTGGCAGGAAAATCGTTTTTTCAGGGATTCATAATCCCACCCACTGCACAAGATAACCAGCACGGACCAAGAAGCACCCGTGTATTGCCTTTTGCTACTTTACTTCTACCGTCCCGCCAACTTCCTCTATCTTCTTCTTGATATCGGCAGCTTCGTCCTTGGAAACGGCTTCCTTGATCGGTTTGGGAACGGCCTCAACCAAATCCTTCGCCTCTTTCAGCCCCAAGCCGGTGATGGCGCGCACAACCTTTATAACCTGGATCTTCTGATCGCCGAACCCGGTCAGCACTGCGTCAAATTCGGTTTTTTCCTCAACCGGGGCAGCCGCGGCCGCGGGGCCGGCAGCCATCATCGCCACAGGCGCGGCGGCGCTTACGCCCAATTTCTCTTCCAGTTCCTTGACAAGTTCCGAAAGCTCCAGAACCGTCATCCCCTCGATGAACTTTACGACATCATCCTTGGTAATCTCAGTAGCCATTTTCTTATTCCTTCCTGTATGTAATATTTTTAGTTTGCAGATGACTTCTTTTCTTTATACGCATTAAGAACTTGCACGAAATCCCTCGGAACCCCGCTCAACACCCTCACGAGGGATGTCTGGGCGGCGACCATCACCGAAAGCAGTTGCCCCAGGAGCACCTCGCGGCTCGGCAGCTCGGCAAGAACTGCAAGCTGCGCGGCAGTGAGCGCTCTTCCACCCATAACCGCGGCCTTTATCTGAAGCTTCTCGTTTTTCTTGGCGAAATCGATCAGCGTCTTGGTTGCGTCAACCTCATCGCCGTGGGCGATCGCCACCGTCAGAGGTCCGCGAAACTGATCCTCCAAGACGCTTAACTCGGTCCCCCGGGACGCAATGGACAGAAGCGTATTCTTGACAACCCGCAACTCAACATTCGACTTGCGCAGCGCCACCCTCAGCGCCGTCATTTTCGCCACATCCATCCCGCTGTAACCGGCTAAAACGGCTATCTTGAAATCCTTCAGTCTTTCGTGCAGCTCAGCAGCAATTTGCTCTTTAGTTCCCCGATCCAATATTCAGCCTCCTTCCTTTTTTACTTCCCCGCTTCAAAACGAAGCCTTGTTAGAGTCAGAGAACACAAGCAACATACAGGATACTCTCCGGTTCGATAAACAACCGCTCATCCCAATGCCTCGGCAGGCCAACCGCAAATGTTTAAACGTAACGTACCCGCTGTCTCAGACACAATATTAAAAAGTTATCCGCCCATAAATCCGGTTTAGAGATTGCGAACCGAAAGCGGATCTACCTTTACCCCTGGCCCCATTACCGAAGAAAGGGAAATGCTGCGCAGGTAAATGCCCTTGCTCGAGGCCGGCTTCAGCTTCTGAACCATCTCCAGCAAAGCCATGAAGTTCTCTTTGAGCTTTTCGGCGCCAAACGACACCTTTCCGACCGGACAATGGACTATCCCCGCCTTTTCGACGCGAAACTCGACCCGACCCGCCTTCAGCTCAGCCACCGCGTTGGCCACATCAAAGGTGACAGTCCCGACCTTCGGGTTCGGCATCAGGCCGCGGGGGCCAAGGATCTTGCCCAGCTTGCCGACGTTTCCCATCATGTCAGGCGTGGCGATAACCCGATCGAAATCCAGCCAGCCGCCTTTGATCTTTTCAACTATGTCATCCGCCCCTACAAAATCGGCGCCGGCATCCAGAGCCTCTTTTTCCTTATCGCCCTTGGCAAAGACCAGCACCCGCACCTTTTTTCCCAAACCGTTCGGAAGAACAACCGAACCCCGTACCATCTGATCCGCGTGCGCGGGATTTACTCCCAACCTGATTGCCGCATCAACGGTCTCGTCAAATTTTGCCGTTGTCGCTCCCACTACGAGCTCCATTGCCTCCTGTACAGCGTAGCGATTGGCTGCATCGATTTTCTGCCTCGCCGCTGAATATTTCTTGCCCCTTTTCGCCATGATCAAACCTCAAATAAAAAGCTTAGATAATTTCAATCCCCATTGATCTCGCCGTACCGGCAACAATGCGGATGGCGCCCTCTACATCAATCGCGTTGAGGTCGCTCAATTTCAGTTCTGCTATCTCACGCACCTGCTGCTTGGTCACATCCCCGACTTTTACCCGCTTCGGATCACCTGAACCCTTGGCTATCTTTGCCGCCTGCTTCAGCAGCACCGAGGCCGGCGGTGTCTTGGTCACAAAGGTAAAGGAACGGTCGGCATACACGGTAATGAGAGCCGGAACAATCATCCCCTCCTGGCTCTGCGTCATGGCGTTGTAAGCCTTGCAGAATTCCATGATATTGACCCCATGCTGACCGAGAGCCGGGCCAATAGGAGGAGATGGGGTGGCCTTCCCCGCCTTTATCTGAAGTTTTATGTTTGCTATAACCTTCTTCGCCATTATGATCACCCTTGTCTATTTATGAATTTATCAAGCGCCGTCCGTAAAACCCTTAAACCTGCATTACCTGAATAAAATCAAGCTCTACCGGCGTTGAACGACCAAAGATGCTGACAATAACCCGCAGCTTCCCTTTTTCCGGTTTCAGCTCATCGATAAAGCCGTCAAAATTTGTGAAAGGTCCATCGATGATCTGCACATGATCGCCGACGTCGAACTTGAACTTCGGTTTCGGTTTCAGCGTCCCCTCATCGATCCTGGTTATCAGATTCTCGACATCCTTATCCAGAATGGGCGACGGCTTGTCTTTCGCGCCGATGAATCCGGTCACCTTCGGCGTATCCTTGACAATGTGCCAGGTCTCATCGTTCAGCTCCATCCGGACCAGTATATAGCCGGGGAAAAACTTCCTTTTGGAGGTCTTCTTCTCGCCCGAGATCAACTCGACGACATTCTCTTCCGGAATAAGGATATCCGAAAAGAATTCCTGTTTCCCCGACTTATCCACCCGCTCCTGCAGAGAAAGCTTTACCTTGTTCTCATAGCCGGAATAGGTGTGGACAACGTACCATCTCAAAGCCATTTTATCAACCCAGTACCAGTCTTACAATCTTGCTCAAGCCGAAATCCACAATCCCCAAAAAAACAGACACAATTATTACGACAATTACTACCACCGAAGTTGATGCCAGGGTCTGCTTGGGTGTGGGCCAGACAACCTTTTTTAACTCAGCGCTGGAGCTGGACAAAAACTGCCTTGTCTTCTCCAGAATTACCTTTATCTTGCTGATAATCTTGTCCATTTAATAACCCTCTCAACATCATCGCCGGCATCATGAAAATAAACTTGGCAGGCCAGGAGGGACTTGAACCCCCAGCATCCGGATTTGGAGTCCGGCGCTCTATCCATTAGAGCTACTGGCCTGTTTTAAATAAACCGCGGCGTCTCGTTATTTTGTTTCCTTGTGCAGCGTATGACACCGGCAGAACTTGCAGTATTTTTTGATCTCAAACTTGTTCTGCATCGTTCTTTTGTTTTTAGTCGTCGTATAATTGCGATGTTTGCAGTCTGCACATGCCAATGTAATAATATTTCTCATTTATCAAACCACCTTACATAAATGGAGCCCACGACCAGGATCGGACTGGTGACCTCATCCTTACCAAGGATGTGCTCTACCGACTGAGCTACGTGGGCATATCTAAACCTGAGAAGCTCCGCCCTTGCAATCCTTAGTGCCGACGCCAGCCGGAAAAACCGGCTCTCTAACACTAATCCGCGCGCCTCTTAAAGAAGCGGAAAGCAACTCATCAAAAAATTGGAGCGGGAAACGGGATTCGAACCCGCGACCCTCAGCTTGGAAGGCTGACGCTCTAGCCCCTGAGCTACTCCCGCCAATCACCGTCCATAAAAATTTGCCGTCATTTTGGGGAAACCCCACCCTGCGGCAATTGGTGGAGGGGGGAGGGTTCGAACCTCCGTAGGCTTCGCCGGCAGATTTACAGTCTGCTCCCTTTGACCGCTCGGGAACCCCTCCGTAACTGAACCACAAATCCAAACATACCTGGAGCTGGCGATGGGACTTGAACCCGCAACCTGCTGATTACAAATCAGCTGCTCTACCGATTGAGCTACGCCAGCGGCATTCCTCGCCACCACAGGGGCAATAACCCGCCCCCATAGAAACCGGGACATTAATTTTAATAGTCGATTTTGTCAAGAAATTTTTTATTGTTTTTTTGCGTATCACTTTGAATGGCGCCGCAGTCAACCGTCATACTTGAGAAGTCTGATTTTTATGAACTGCACCCCTTCTTCCTTCAATGTTTCTTCTTCGCCCTCGGTGGTCATCCCTTTTATGTTGCGGGCCTCTTCCTCTCCCCTGTGCATCTTCAGGGCAACATCGGCAAACCTCTCTCCGACATCATCGAAATTTTTATTTAAATATTCCCGAATGTAGCGGATAATTTTCAGCGATTCCCGCCCCTCTTTTATCTCCCGGGAATGCGACGCCGGCTGACGCCCGCCAATCGCCACCGGCGACGGGGCCAATAAAATATCGGCATCCCCACAAACAGGGCAGATAATTTGCCTGTCTTTTTTCTGCTCCTCAAAGGCTTGGCGCGCCTTGAACCAACCCTCGAACCGGTGATTATTTTTGCACTCAAGTTCGTAAATTATCAAAACAGGGATTCTCCATAAAAAATATTCTTTATTTTCCTGATCTTCCCGCCCGCCGTTTTGCCGGAAATGACAAGGAGCCGGCATTTTTCAGGGGCCCTGCAAAAAAATGATGGACAATTCATCGTAAATCGTTTATTAGCCCCCCTCAGTCGGGATGTGGCCCAGCTTGGTAGGGCACTGCGTTCGGGACGCAGGAGTCGCGCGTTCAAATCGCGCCATCCCGACCATTTTTTATTCCCCGCCCTTACCCAACCACCGCCGCCATCTTGAAGATCGGCAGGTACATGGCGATAATCATGCCGCCAACCACCCCTCCCAGAAACACCATCATGAAAGGCTCCAGCAGCGCCGTCATGGCGTTTACCGCCTCGTCAACCTCGTCGTCATAGAAGTCCGCAATTTTGGAAAGCATGGTGTCCAGGGCGCCGGTGGCCTCGCCGACCGCGATCATCTGCACCACCATCGGCGGGAAGATATCGGTTTCCATCAGCGGCTCGGCAATCGTTTTTCCCTCGCCGATGCTCCTTCTCGTCTCCATGATGGCGTTTTCGATTATCTTGTTTCCCGATGTTTTACTTACTATATCAAGGCCTTCCATGATGGGAACGCCGCTTGACATCATCGTCGAGAGCGTTCTGGTAAATTTGGCCACGGCCACCTTCTTGAGCAGGGGCCCAAAAACCGGCATTTTCAGGACAAGGGCGTCCACCGTCAGGGTTCCGTTCTCCGTTTTATAATACATTTTGAAGGCGTAAACGAGCGCAGCGATGCCAATTATCACATAAATGAAGTAACTCTGGGCCGCGGCGCTGGCATCCACAAGAAACTGCGTCGGGCCCGGGAGCGCCGAGCCCATCCCCTCAAACATCTTCTGAAAGACGGGGATGACCTTCAGCAGCAACAGCGCGATGACCCCGAAAGAAATGCCGAGGACGCTGATCGGATAGGTCATCGCGCCCTTGACCTTGCTTTTGAGCTTCATCGCCTTTTCCATGTAGTTGGAAAGACGCTGGAGAATGACATCGAGGATGCCGCCGCTTTCTCCGGCGGCCACAAGATTCACGAACAACTGGTCGAATATTTTGGGATATTTTTTAAGGGCGTCCGTGAGCGTCGAGCCGGCTTCGATGTCGTCCTTCATCCCCTTGATTACCTTGGAGAAGGTCTTATTCTGCTCCTGCGCGCCGAGGATATCGAGGCACTGCATCAAAGGCAGGCCCGCGTTGATCATCGTCGCGAAGATCCGGGAGAATACCACCACGTCCTTTTCTGTAATTTTTTGCTGAAAAAATGGAATGTTTTCAAAAAGATCCTTCGGCTTGGCCTTTACCTTCCCTACCTTGAGCCCCTGCCGGCGCAGCCTGCCCCGCACCGCCGCCTCATCGGCCGCTTCCATCTCTCCCTTTTTTTTCTCGCCCTTTTTTGTTTCCGCCTGCCAAAGAAATACCGGCATAGCTCAATGCCCCCACTTTCTGAGAATCTCAAAAAGAATCACCCCGGTTGCCACAGAAACATTTAACGAAGTCACCCTCCCCCGCATCGGCACGGAAATCAGAAAATCGCAATTTTTGCGGATAAGCGGCCGGATCCCCCGCCCTTCGCTTCCCATGACCAAAGCGACATTTCCGTCATAAGGAAACGAACCAATATCCTTCCCTGCTTCCGCGTCGGCGCCGTAGATCCAGAAGCCTGCGTCCTTCAGATATTCGATTGTCCGCACAAGATTGACAACCCGGGCCACGGGTAAAAGTTCCGCAGCGCCCGCGGAGGCCTTGACGGCAGAGGCGGTAATTGAAGCAGCGCGGTTTTCCGGGATGACAACCCCGTTTGCCCCCAGGCAATGAGCCGTACGGATCACGGCGCCCAGATTGCGGGGATCGGCAACTCCGTCCAGCAGAATCACCAGGTCATGACTGTTTTCCGGATGACGGTTGGCAACCACGTCTTCAATTGCTGCATACTCATGCTCCCGACCCAGCCCCAGTACGCCCTGGTGGACGCACTTCGGGGCCAGCTTTTCTATCGCTTCCCGCCCCACATATTCGACAGGAACATCGGCCTTCCGGGCCAGAGCAATGATTTTCGGCAGCTCTTCCCCGCCCCGCCCCCGGGCGATTAAAATCTTCTCAAAAACCGGGGGTTGGGAAAGAAGACCCTCAACGAGCGGGTTAATGCCATAGGTAAGCTGCATGGCAATCCTCAATGCACCCAGGGGCGAGGCATGCCGAGCCCCTACTCCGAATCGTCGTCATCGCCGATGAATTCCGTATCGTGGGGAACAATTTTGTAATTATCCTTAACGATCTCCAGATATTCAGGCTTCGCGTAATATACCTTCCCCGCGGCGACTTCTCTGAGGGCGGTCACAATCTCCCGGTTGTTTCCAGGCTCAACAAGCGTATGCGAGCCCTTCATAATCTGCTTGGTGCGTTGCGAGGTCAATAAAACAAGGGCAAAGCGGTTCTTTGCCTTCTTCAATGAATCTTCTACGGTAACTCTTGCCATATACTGTAAACCTCCATTTTTTCAATAATTTCTTTATTTGAAAAACGATTCGATCTTCTCTGCGCAGCGCTCCCGCCTGCTTTTCTCGGCAAGATAAATCGCCCGGAATCTCTCCACCGCTTCTTCAATTTTTTCATTGACGATGATGTAGTCATACCACATCGCTTCCTTTATTTCACTAACAGAAGCCGCAAGCCGCCTCTCCAGCGCCTCCGCGCTTTCCCCCCTTTTGGCCAGCCGTTTTCGCAACTCGGCAACGGAGGGGGGAAGGATGAAAACAAAGGCCCCCCGGGGATAGCGCTTGCGGATCTCTTTGGCCCCCCGCGGCTCGATGTCCAAAAGCAGGTCGCCGCCCCGCTCCAGAAAGTCGTCCATTGTCTTTTTCGCGGTTCCATAGAAATGTCCGTAATTTTCCACCCATTCGACAAACTCGTCGCGGGCGATCATTCCCCGGAATTCCTCAACGGAAACAAAATGGTAATCCTTCCCCTCGCTCTCGCCGGGGCGCGGCGCCCTCGTCGTCACGGAGACGGAGAAATGGAGCTCGGGGAACTGCCTCATCACCCTGCGGCCAACCGAAGTCTTGCCCGCCCCGGAAGGGGCCGAGACCACCAGCAGCAGGCCGGGCGACTTTTTAGCTTCATCACTCAATGTTCTGCGCCTGCTCCCGCAACTTTGCCAGTTCGCTCTTGATCTCAACTACCAGACGGGCTATCCCCACATCCCCGCTCTTGGAGCCGATTGTGTTGACCTCCCGGCCCATCTCCTGCAGCAGGAAATCTATCTTCCGGCCGGCCGCGTCCCCGCCCGTCAGCAACTCGGAAAACTGCTCAATATGACTGCGGAAACGCACGAGCTCTTCGGTAATATCGCTCTTTTCGGCCATGATCGCCACTTCCTGCAGCAGCCGGGATTCGTCCAGCTCCGCCCCGGCAGTCAGTTCCCTTATCCGCTCGGAGAGCCGCTTTTGATAATCCAGCACCACTTCCGGCGCCCGGACAGCGATTCCCTCCAGAAAACCGGAAATTATCTCCAGGCGGTTCCGCAGGTCGAGCATCAGGCTTGCCCCTTCTTTTTCCCGCATTGCGGAAAGATTGTTCATCGCCTCGTCGAGGATCGGGGAAAATCCCCCCCACAGATCCGCTGCCTCCTCGACTGCCTCGACGGGGATAAAGACATCCCGCAGGCCGGTCACGGCAGATAGGGAAATTTCTTCGGTTATGTTGAGTTCTTCCTGCAACTGCTTCAGCAGGACGCAGTAATTGCGGACAAGCGGCAGGTTCAGCGCCAGCCGCGTCGCGCTTTCGGCAGCGCCATTGCCGTCCGCCCGGATCGAGACATCGATCTTGCCCCGGGAAAACCTCTCCCCCATCCGTCTTTTTATCTCTGCTTCCAGCGAAAACAATATTTGCGGCATCCTCAGCGAGATCTCCAGAAACCGGTGATTGACCGATTTCATCTCGACCGTAAACTTCCTGTCAGAGACAACCCCCTCCGCCTTGCCGTATCCCGTCATGCTTTTAGTCATTCAGACTCCTGTTCTTTATTCTCTGCGGCCTCGCCCCGGAGCTGCAACAGATACTTTTCCCGAATCCGGGTCAAAATCCCGATCATCTCGCCCGCGGCGTAATCAGGGTAGGTCCAGGGAAGGACCTGAAACGCCCCCTTCCGGTAGATCAGCGTCAAATCGGCGTAGATTCCGTCCCGCAGATAGGGCCGGTGCGAATACCCCTTGCCGGTGGCCAGAATCAGATGGGCAGCGGACAGATAACCGGGATCAATATTGACCCGCCTCTTTTCTTGCACCGCAAAACCACTTTCCAGCGCGTTGGTCCACAACTTCACATCCGGCAGCGCCTCCGGCTCGATCAGCCGCTCGAAGGCGACAAAACGCCGGATCAGGGAACCCCCGAACTCCTTTTCGTAATAGTCCGTGTACGAAAACAAGAGCGGGGCGCTGATATAGTCGGCCTGCCCATATTTTGCCGACATTGCCTCCACGACAGCGCCAATGACGCCGAGATCACCGGAGAAAATGCTCGCCGCCAGCTTGACTCGCGGCGGCCTCTGCGGGGCGCTCATAGAACCCTTTTCAACTCAGCGGCGCTGAGAGTTGCCGTGCCGGCCTTGCCGACGGCGATCCCCGCGGCGTGATTCGCCAGGCAAGCCGCCTCCCGGAAGGAGGCCCCGGCGGCCAGGCAGAGGGCAAGCACGCCGATTACCGTATCGCCCGCGCCGGTCACATCGAAGACCTCCCTCGCCTGCGTCGGAAATTCGGTGTGCCGCAGCGGCGAATTTTTGCGTGCATCAGACCCGGTTTTTTCGAAGAGGCTCATCCCCTCCTCCCCTCTTGTCATCAGCAGAGCCCTGAATTTGCTCTCTTTCAGGAGTTTTTCTCCGACGCGTATATGGGCGTCGGCGCCCGTCATCTCCACGGCTGCCGCCAGCCCCGCCTCGTGATGATTGGGGGTAATGATGTCAAAGCCCCCGTACAGCGAAAAATCCCGTTGCTTCGGATCGACGCAGGTGACAATCGCCCTGCCGCCAAGCGCCTTCCTTATCCCGTCAAGCAGCGGCCGAACCACCACGCCCTTGTTGTAATCGGAGATCACCAGCGCCCCCAGCTCGTCGCGCAACGACTCTACATAGGCAATGATCGCGCGAATTGCAGCTTCACTGATCATCCGGCGATCCTCGCGGTCGAACCGGACCACCTGCTGCCCGTGTGCGACAATCCGCGTTTTCAGCGTGGTCGGACGCCCTTCCTCGATAATGACGCCTCTTGTCTCCAGCCCCCTGTTGCCCAGATCGCGAAGCAGACGTCTGCCGGTGTCGTCGGCGCCGATCACCCCCGCCAGTGCCGCCTGTCCGCCTATTGCTGCTATGTTATTGAAAACATTGGCGCAGCCGCCGAGCATGAAGCTTTCCCTCTTTACCTCCACAACGGGTACCGGCGCCTCGGGCGAGATTCGCGACACGGCGCCCCAGATAAAGTGGTCGGCCATTATGTCGCCGATCACCAGCACCCGGGAGCGGGGAAACTTTTCAATAATCTCCAGGGCCCGTTTGCTGCTCATAACATTTTTCATCAGCACTCCCGCCTTCCTGCGGCGCAAAAAACCTTTTAAAAGCTGATGCTTTTATTATTTGGGGACAGTTTTGTCAATGCTTTTTCTGAAGCGGCAAGCTTATTGACACCATGCAGAAAGCATGTTAGGAAGGCCCGCAATCAAGTTCACGCCCCTGTAGCTCAGATGGATAGAGCGTCGGATTCCTAATCCGCAGGCCCTGAGTTCGAATCTCAGCAGGGGCACCAAAAATCGGGGGCAGGTCTTTTTTACAGAAACACCCGATAATCCGTATCCAGAGCTTTGGCGAAGAGCTTTGCGTTCTTCTTGCCGATGGTCCGCCGACAGTTCTCCATTTCGCTTATGTGCCGCTGATGCACGCCCGTCATATCGGCAAGCTGTTTCTGCGACAACCCTGCCTTGTGCCTGGCGCCGGAAAGGACCTGGCCAATCAGAGCGTCATCGGAAAGATCAGAGAAGGCATCACGCCACGGGATAGAACCAGACGTCTCCGAAAAACCAAGCGACATAAGAGCGTCTATGGCTTGGGCCTTGTTCGCCTCCGGACCGATCATGAATATTTCAATGCTTTTGGTAGGGTGCGCCTTCGTGGGTTCCAACATAAATCACCTCTATCTGTCTCTCTTTTCTGCTCGTGATCTCCCAAACCACTACATGTGTCGGTCGGCCTTTCTTGATGTGGCAATGAAAACGTTCTTTGGTCAAGGCCCCGTAGTTGTCCCAATTGCCCCGGTTCGGTCCTCTGATTTCAAGTTCCTTCATGAAAAACTTGAAGATATCCAAAACACCCTTGGGCAAGCCTACAAGCTGTTTCTCCGCATTCCTGTGCAACGTTACCGCCCAAGTCATTTTCGTCAACCGTATATACCATTTTATGGGAAGGGTCAAGCGTCTTTCACGTTGTTTATTGCCTCATGTTGGATGGCTGCGTAATGGCCATCCGACGTCTATCTCAGGTCGGCTGTCTTTTGCAGGATGAAGACGATATCGGCGGTGTCGATTTTGCCCGTGTGATCAGGGTCGGCAGGGAGATTAATCGTCTTGCCGGTCATGTCCATCCCGGAGAGCAGTTGCAGGGCCAAAACGGCATCGGCGATGCTTACCTCTTCATCCCCAGTGAAATCTCCCGCCTTGATTATGGGCAAATATGCACCCGCAAGATCAATTTCGAGAAGCTCGGCGACCGTAAGCGGGGTTGCCTCCGCCGCAGGACAACTGACGGTCAGGACGTAGCCGTCGCCAACGCCTTCCTGATATGGGTATTGGATTCCGGCGGTCTCGTTTTGGAGGGAAACCGAGAGCTGGTAGAGCGCGCGGTCAAAGGATGCCTGAATCGTCACATCACCTGCCGGGATGATCACCTGGCCCGAGGCGTCGAGCACAGAGGAAAAAAAGGCCTGATTCGTATAGCCGTTATATCCCTGAATCTCGCACGCGCCATCGAGAATCGCCTTGCGGATTTGGACATCGCTCTGGCTGGCAAATGTGCCGCTGACCGTAAAGGATTTGCCGAAGGCCGTCTGGCCGTTGTCCGTCATGACGAGGAAGGATTTCTGCACGCTCTGGCCGTCCGCCGAGGCCGTGATCACAATCCGGCTCGTTATCTTTGCCGTCCCCGTCGGCATCAGCTCTAGGACATTGCCGTTTAAAACTGCCGTGACGGCGGCCGGATTGCTATTTTCCACCGATAAAGCAACCGTATCGCCGTTTTCATCCCGGGCGTCGATCAGGATCTCCCTTGCCGCTGAAAAGCCTGCATCGAGGATTATATCCGGCAAAAGGCTGTTGATTACCGGCGGCTTGCGCAGGGACTGGTCAACGGTTGCCTTATCTTCGTCGCTCAGCGGCTGCGATGTCAGCGTCACCGTATATTTGTTATAGAGCTCATCGTTGGCATCCGGTTCGTAGCAAAGTCCGCCTTCCGTGCAGAGAGACAGTCGCACCAGATATTTCCCTGCCGCCAGACTGTCGACAAAGATTGTGGCGTTGGCGCTAGTGCTTACTTGCATAATTAATAGTTACATGATATACCTTTGGGCAGGAGGTAAAAATTATGCCCAAAGGTTATCACATTCCACAGTGTTCTGAAAAGGATCGTCTGCTGATTGAAGAATGGGCGAAGAGCAGAACGATGGAGTCGAGGCTGGTTGAGCGGGCCAGGATTATCCAGCGATGTCTTGGCGGAGAACCGGTCAAGAAGATCGTCCAGGAATTGAAGGTGCGTCCAAACACCGTGATTGATTGGCGACGCAGGTTTGATGCGAAAGGGATCGCAGGCTTGACGGATCTCCCTCGTTCTGGAAAGCCGCCGAAATATACCGCAGAGTTTCGCAATGAGGTTTTGGCCACGCTGGAGATACCGCCACCACTGGGACAATCTGTCTGGGATGGACCAGCTGTAGCAAAGCATTTGGGTGCATCGGTTCACGCGGTATGGCGGGTGTTGCGCAAAGAAGGAATCTGTCTGAGTCGCCAGCGAAGTTGGTGTGTGAGTACGGACCCGGAGTTTACCGCCAAGGCAGCGGACATTGTTGGTCTTTATTTGAATCCGCCGGAGAAGGCCCTTGTGATATCTGTGGACGAGAAGCCAAGCATGCAGGCGCTGGAACGATCCACTGGGTATGTGGAAACGGACAACGGTAAGATCGTTCGAGGATTCAAGAGTACCTATAAGCGGCATGGGACGTTGAATCTCTTTGCCGCCCTGGAAGTTGCTACCGGTGCAATCCACACCGAGACAACAAAGCTTAAACGACGAGTTGAGTTTCTGAAATTTATGGACAATGTTATGGCAGAGCTCCCGGCAGGTAGAGAAGTGCATGTGATCTTGGATAATTACTGCATTCATAAACGAAATGATGCCTGGTTGGCTACACACCCCAACGTCTTTTTTCATTTCACTCCTACATCAGCCAGTTGGCTAAACCAGGTGGAAATATGGTTTGGCATTATGTCCCGCAAAGCATTGCGAGGGGCAAGTTTCAAAAGCACCGACGATTTGGCCAAAGCTATCAATGACTTTATAACTGCTTATGGGCTAACCGCAAAGCCCTTCGTCTGGCGGAAAAGAGAAGTAAAGGGTTCGCAGTTGAAAAATACTATCGTTAACTTACGCAATTAAACACTAGCGGGTTCAAGTTGCTCGAAAACTGCACTTCCGTCTGCGATATTGATAAAGGAGACGAAAAAAGCCATATAGTCGCTGTAGCCCCGTGTCGCGCTGAAGGAGGTCTCGCCCTTCAGGTAGAATTCATATTCGTCCTTATCCTTCTCCCTGTCGAAATTGCCTGTAATATCAAGGCTGCTTGCCGCGTCGCCCGCTTCGAGATTGACGTAACAGTCGCTGCCGCTCGTGCAGGGTTTGATATTGTAGTGGATGCTGAGTTTTCCGGCGCTCGTATCGAAATTGGGAAGGGTTCCATCCGGCAGCGGGGCCGGTGGCTGTGGCGGCGGATCGAGGAAATAGAAGTCGTCCACGCTGCCGCCCCAGCCCATGTTAAGATGAACCTTCCGGCCTGGATCATCGGCAGAGTAGCCGTCCACCACAACCATGTGGTCCGATCCTTCTTTGTCGATGCGGGTGGACAGGCCCAGAAGGAGCGGCCGTCCCGCATCGAGATCGCCCTTGAGCGTCGTCAGAAAATCTTCATAAGCCGTGTTGTCCATCGTGGCAAGCGCCGTGGAATAACCGAAATTCTCGACCAGAGCTTGGGGCAAAAAGACAGCCGAGGAATCTAATATCCCGAAATTGGTATGGTTGGCAACACCCAGATCCCGCATGAGGAGCGCTACCTCGTCGGCCTGATACTCCGGCGTGGCCGCATCCAGTTTATCGGGCATGTTGTCCCAGTCGTAATTGCGGTAAAGAATGGCCTTCAGGGGAGTCAGTGTGGCGGGGTCGGTGCTCTTATCTTCCCAAGTATATGAAAGTACGCCTTCTCCCGCAACGGGATATTTATAGTACCGCATGATCTGTCCTGCGGCCACATTGACGCAACCGGCAAGAACGTTTTTGCCGCCGCTTGCCGCAAGGGGAAGAAACTTGTTGTAGGGATAATCCTGAGCCCAGTGGGAGCTGAGCAGATAGCTGCCGGGCTCATAGACGGCCAGCGGTTGACGCGCCGCAGCCGCATCGTAGCTAAGAAGAAAATTCCACCTGGCCTCGGTCTCGGAAACCCCGGTTGCCAGGGGAGTACGGCCGGCGACGGGCAGCGCGGCAACCCGGACGCGCAGCTCCAACTCATCGAGGATCGCCTTTTGGTAGGGTTCGGGAAGGGCGGCAAAATCACCGGCCAGCGAGTAGGCCTTGACCGGGGAGATGCTCCGATCCGTTGCGACAAGCACATAGCCGCCGTCTGCCAGTTGAAAGAGATGGGCCACCGGAACGGAGGCAAGCGTCGGAGCGAGGATGTTCCTTTCCACGATCTTTTCGGAGATGATTTTCTTGTCGCTGCCGAGGAATTTCAGGAAGTTCGAGGCGATTGTCGCCTGATCGCCGGCCTGGGCCGTAACTGCCGCAAACAGTAAAAAAACCAGGCAAAGCGCTCCCGTTAGACGCTTAATGATCCCGCAACGGTTAAAACCTCTCATGACTGTCCTCCACTTCCGCCATTTCTCCCTTCAAGCCTTACAAGTTTATTCTGATGAGAGCGCAAAGACTTTTTCTCGGAGGGGGAATTAAATGAGAACATGGATGTCACAGCCCTTGCAGCGCCTGAATTTCGTCAGGGAGGCGCCGTCTAAGACCGGCAATGCCGGCGATGAAGGACTTTTTTTGATCAATCCGGGTTCCGCGACCAGAAGGACTCGACCAGCCCCACCTTCCACCGGCCTTTTTCCATAGACATCCGGAGCACTGCCGGCTCTTTCGCCTTCTTGTAGAGGAGACGTATCTCCGCCCGCTCCTTCCTGAGCGTGCCGATGCTCCAGGCGCTCTGGTTGAGCGCGAGGTCCGGGTCAAAGACGCTCAGATAACCCTGCCAGTACTCCCCGGCAACGCCCTCGCCCCGCCGGAAGTCAGCGGCTATTTCCTCCCGGGAATGCTTGACTACGGTTTTGGAAAAACTTTTATACGTGTCCTTGACGATGGTTTCCTGGGACTTCTTTGTCAAAAACTCCCATACGGTTTTGTATTCTTTTGCCTTGAGTTTCACAAAGAAGGTTTCGGCCGCCACAAGGACGGCGTCGGTCTCACGCCCGTTCGTCTGCGCAAAAGCAAAATCGGCAAGGGGCGCTAATAAACAAAAGGCCATAATAATGGCCAATAACTTGTTTTTCATCGGCAGAATTGAGGGCGCCCTTAGTGCGGACGATGGTTTTAAATGACGATCCCCTTGAAAACGCTAAACTTCTTAGCCATTTTGCTTCGACGGAAACGAAAAACCGTCAAGTTTAGGCAGGAAGAACTCAAAGGTCACAGGGTGGGCTCAACCTTCAGAATTGAGCCCACCCTCGGAAACGCTAAAAACAAAGACCTGACCCACCAGCTACTTTACGTGGGTGGTGGTGGTATAGACATCGTTGCCTAAATTGACCACCTTGACCTCGATCGAGGCGCCGGGATGCCGCGCCGTGAGAATAGCTAACTGGGCTAGTCGCAAATTCTCCGCCCGCTGGGCTGCCGTGCCGGCGCCCGACTGGGTGATAACCCCTGATATTCCAGTCAGGGTGGCGGTGTTGACCGTCCCGTTCACAACCGCTGCGGAATAAATGCTCTGCAATGCCGCAAGCTGCGAGGGGGTATAGGATGAATAAAGGCTCTGCAATGCCGTGTACTGCGCGCTGCCGGCGGTGAGTCCCATTGACGCGGCGACGGTATTGAAATTCGCGAATTGAGCGGGGCTGAGCGTGTTTGCCGCCTGGGCCAAACTCGTCTGCCCGGCTGTACCCAGTGCCGTATTGGCAGTTGCCAGGGTCGAAAGGGCGGTTGTATTCAGGGTGCCCAGCGCATTCGACACGGTCGAAGCCGCGGTCGGATTCGTTGTCGCCAAAGCGGCGCCTGCGGCCGAGGCGGGCGAGGCGGCGGCAACGGCAGTGTCGGAGCCCCCGCTCGTGGCAATGGCGAGGGCCGCAGCCGCAGCGACGGCAACGCCGGCGGCGATCGTGCCGGTAGTCAGGCCAGCCGCAGTTCCTGTGCCTGCAGCCGCCCCGGCTGCCCCGGCGCCTTCAGCGGCCATTCCCTTGGCGGTGAATGCCGGAATGGCCAGGATATTGATGAAAAAAACAGCGGCGACAATCAAACTCATCTTTCCGAATGCACCTAACCTTACATTACCATTTTCCATAATTATTTTCCTCCTTTAGTATAGCGGCCCTTTCAATCGGATAACATTTCTTGTGATTCCCCGGATGACTAAATATCATTTCCCGGCCGTTTTCTACTAATGATATTTGTTTTTGTCAAGAGTTTTTCCCAGGAAAACATCCGTATTCCTCCCTATCAAGTCGAACAGGCTGGTAAAATGGTCAATGTCCTGCGCCACATCCCTCGTCCAGGGAGAGATCGCCTGCCCGTAAACCGCCCGCGACTCCTTGCCGGTGAAGAGCCGGATCGGGATCGAGACGGCAATTCCCTTGTCGTGATAGCCCCGGTTGTCGCTGTCCGCAAAGATCTTCGTATCCGTCACGCTGTACCAGGCCGAAAGGGTCACCCCGTTGATGAATTTGGACAGGGTGATCTTCGCCCCCTTGTCGCCCGCCAGAAACATCCCGTATTTCACGTCGAGGGCGATGTCGGACTGCGGGAAATTGAGCCTCGTATTGAAAAAGGCCGTTTTATAGTACTCCTTCACGGTATTTTCGGCAAGCTTCAGCGGATTATCGGGATCCCTTTTTTTTACCAAGCTGCCCCCCAGCCCCAGGAGCAGCCTCCCGCCCAGCGTCGGCAGCGCCGCCTCCGCATCGAGGCCCGCATACTGCATCTCCAGAATCCCCGCGGTAATTTTTGCATAGACCGAGGTTCCCGGAATCCTTTCCACCTGGTTGAACAGGAACCGCTCGAAGAGCGCCTTGTTCTTCAGGTAGTTTACGATATCGGTGCGAACCGGGATGGAGAGGGGCTCGTTTACCGTCTCCACATTGGCAAACGGATAGAGCGCCGCCCCCGCCACCAGGGAACCTCCCGCCCGGACCGGATAACTCGCCCAGAGCGAAAGCCCCACCTTGCCCTTCCAGAATCCGGAAGGGTCGTTGAGAAAGAGCTGCACCTGCGGCTTGTAGCCGATGACGTACCCCGGAGTCAGCTCCTTGCGACCCTCGGGGAGCGCCACATAGCCTGTGTCGATCGTTGCCAGGGAATGAAACTCCCCGTCGCTCAGCCGCTCTGCTGCATATTCCAGCAGATCCTCCGCCCCGGTCCGGTACGAATAGAGGGGAACCCCGTTTTCCTTGACGATGATCAGAATGCTGTCAATTCGTCCGTTTTTCCCCGAAGCGTTATGCTCCCTGACCATCGGCGCAATGGTAAAAAGCGCCTCCTGAACGCCCCGCGCATTGTAAAAGAAGCGGTTATTCTCCAAATCGATCGTCAGATCGCCGCCGGATAGCGTGATGCCGATGCTGCTGAAACCGCTCAAACCGAGCCCGAAGAGCATCCGTCTCTCCACGTCCATAAGCGCGATTTCCGGATGCTCCTTGTACCGGGGGGCGTAGATCGGAATCATCGGTTTGCCGATCTCGAACGGCATTGAAACATTGACGCCCCACTGGTTGCCCCGCTGCCAGGAGAGGGTGAGATCCGCCCAGTTATAGAAATTATAGCGGAACCCGAAGTTGTACGGCGAAGGAACCGCCTCGCTGAAATACCCGCCCCGCAGCGCCGGGTCGCCGGCCTGCTCATGGTAGCGGATCGGACTGTATTCAACCATGAAGGCATACCGGTCGGAAGGGGCAAACTGGATTCCCCCGAAGAACTGGGAGTCCGAAAGCCACCCCTGCCGGTCCTGCAGCATCTCGACTCTTATCCCTTCCCCCTGGGCGGGCAGAGGCCGCTTGCCGAACCGTCCGTTTCCGAAGCCGAGCGTAAAATCGAACGGGTAGAGCTGCTTGCTGGCGACTATGTACTGCGAGGCATAAAGACGCGTCCCGTGGGGGTCCATGATGCCGACCGCCAGCGCGGGGGAATATTTCCCCTCCGCAACAAACTGATATTTGACGTCAACGGCCTTGTCCTTGTAGTTCCCGTAGCCCTCCCAGTTCGTCCCCGGCTTATCTATCGAAACCATCGTCTCCGTCATCCGCCCGTCGATCTCCAGCCCCGGAAGCGGGCTGATGGCGCCGTAATAGTAGCGATAGGGCTCCACCTGACTGAAACCGATCCGGTAGCTGTTTTCCCGGAGCACCCGCGCCGAGGGAATCTCCATGAGCCCCGTCCCCCCCCAGTTGGCAGGGGCGGTAAACGGCTCATCGGCAGCAAAACCGGCAGCCGCGCCGATGAAAAGCATGAGCAGCGCCCCGAAAACCTTCACCGTGCGCTGTTCGCAGCGCGCGCTCCGGGGTATTGAGGAAGATTTGAAAAAAGCCCCGGTTGTCATTGCGGGCGCAAAAAAGCAATCTCGCAAGCTTCCGATAAACCATGAGTTTGCTTTGTCGCTCCGTTCCTCGCAATTACAGGAAGGGAAGAAATTCACAGTTCTCATTGCGAGAAGACAGAGGGCCGACCAAGCAACCCCGCAAGCATAAAAGCAACTTTTCAAAACTCTCCAATAATCAAGAAGAAGAACTGCAAAGCACGGTCTGGTCTATAAATAATCCCTTCCCGCCCTGTCAAGAAAATTATGCAGTTTATGTTAATTTTTTCACACCCCTGCCTGAAAAAACCGCCCGCCTCTCTTCCCGTTAGAAAAGCGCCTTGAAGACGCCCGCGGTCACGGCGGTGTTCACCAGAATCTGGGTTATGTCCTTGATCTCCCTGAGCCAGGCAATCTTCTCGACCTTCTCCGGGACGACTATCGTGTCGCCCGGCTCGATGGTTCTGACTTCCCGCTCAAACCCGGCGACCTCCCAGCGATCACGGGAAGAGCTCCAATTGAAGAAACCCCGGGAGAGTTTCCGGGCAGAACCATCCACCTTCAGGACAAAGATGTTGTCGGTGTCGGCATATTTGGCGTAACCGCCGGTCAGACCGATGTAGTCCTGATAATCCATCCGGCTTGCATAGATGAAGCTGCCCTGCGACATGACGGAGCCGGCGACATTGACCACATTATTGCTGGGGGGAATATAAAGGGTGTCTCCCTCCTCGAGTTCGATGTCGTACTCGCTGCCCTTGAGCAGGCGCAGATGGGCAATCCTGATCGTCATCCGTCCTGTCGCCTTCAATCCCCGCAGATAACCGACAAAATACTTCTTCTGCTCCAGCTCCGCCTTTTTCGCCGCCACCTCCTCGGCGGAGGTGGACGTGGAAAGCTCTCCGCCGGAAAGCAGCTCCCGCTCCATGCGGTCGGCCATCTCGGTGAGCCCTTTTTGCTGCATCGCCCGCACCGACTCCCGCGTGAAGAAGGCCCCTCGCAGGTACGCGTCATCGCTGTAACCGCCGGCGCGCTCGATCACCGCCGAGAGCCTCTCGCCCTTGGAAATGACATAGCGCCCGGGATACTT
The DNA here is from genome assembly GCA_019429105.1 of Syntrophobacterales bacterium. Classification (NCBI taxonomy): domain Bacteria; kingdom Pseudomonadati; phylum Thermodesulfobacteriota; class Syntrophobacteria; order Syntrophobacterales; species Syntrophobacterales bacterium. The sequence goes on along the minus strand of JAHYJE010000002.1, from coordinate 14,298 downwards.
CACCTTTCCCGAGAGGGTTGCGTATTTCTCCACCCGCCAGTCGGAAATGGCCTTGATAAAAAGCCGGTCGTACGGTTTCAATGGCAGGTTGTGCTCCGGATCCCCCGCCAGGGCCTTGCCGAGGTTTATCTGCCGGTGGACAACCCGGGCACGGTTGTCTTGTTCGACTATTCGCGAGGAAATCTCCGCTTCCTCAAGCGACGCCGACTCGAGGACATTGCCGGCGGCGAAAACCAGATTGCGCACCGTCATTTGCTCCGCCAGCGGGTAGGTTCCCGGCTTCAGCACATCCCCCTCGATTGCGACGTTTTTCTTGTAAACCTTCTCCCAGAGCGAATGGACGATCAGGCGGTCGAGATCCTGCAGTTCGATGTTGTCCTGCGGCTCGCCGGCCAGCGCCTTCCCGAGATTGACCTTCAAGAGCGTCGTCTGCTTTGTCTTCCAGTCGGTCCGGTAGAGCTCCGCCTCGTCCAAAAGCGTGTCGCGCGTCTGCCCGCCCGCCTTGAAAAGCAGGTCGTTTACCCGCATCTTTTCCGTCAGGACGAACTCGCCGGGTTTTTTCACCTCCCCGCTGACCGAGGCGGTTTCCTTCCATTTTTCCTCATACAGGGAGTGGATCACCAACTGATCCTCATCCTCCAGCAGGATATTCTCCGCCGGATCTCCGGCCATCGCCCGGGCGACGTCAAAATAGAGGGTGAAAAACTCCTTGTTTTTGTCAACGCGGATGATCTCGCCCTTTTTCATGTAGGCGTCTTTCGTCAGATCCCCGGCGGTGCGGAGCGCGTCCTTGACCCGGCTGTTGTCCGAGAGTTCAAACCGGCCGCCCTTGCGCACCTCGCCTTTTACCGTGAAGTAGGGCTTGTCCTTGAAAAACCACTTGCTGAAGATATAAATGCTGTCCTGACGCTGCAGGAGCAGGTTGTTTGCAGAATCACCCCGGAGGATCAGGGCGCCGAGGTTGAAGGGGACCAATGTCGTTTCCATCCCGGGCGGCTGGAGCCGTTTGATCAATGCATAATCGAAATAGGTGTCCGGCAGGAAATCCTGCTCGTCTTTGAGAATATCGCCGAGGCGCATCCCCGGCGTCAACGCATATTTGCCCCCCCGCTTGACGTTTCCGTTGAGATAGACGGCATTGAAGTCCTTCTCCACGATGGGAAAAACCTTTACGATATCGGAATCATGCAGGATGAAGGACCGCGTGCGGGCGAGATTCTTGTCATCTATGTCGATGACTACCTTTTTCTCGTTTTTTACGGTGCGCTCCACCTGTATCTGCTGGGTGTAGGCCGTCGGAATGATCCCGCCGGCCAGCTCAAAGAGATATTCGAGGGAATAGTTGTCCTTCAGTTCGTAAATAGCCGGACGTTTGACGTTCCCGGCAATCCCCGCATAAGCGCCAACGACGGGGACAAACACGATGTCGCCCGCCTGGAGAGTAACGTCGTGAGATTTGTCCCCTTTCAGCAGCAGATCGTAGAGATCGTAGGTCTGAACTACCTTATCCTTTCTTCTGAGCTGGATGTTGCGCATCGAACCAATCTCCGACGGTCCGCCGGAGATGAGCAGCGCGTCGGTAATCGTCGCGAACGCGCCGATCGTGTAAGCGCCCGGCCTGCGGACATCGCCGAGGACAAAAACCGGAATCGTCCGGAGGGAGCCCATCGAGATATCGACACTGGTGCCGGTCATCTGCTCGGCCTGCTTGATAAGCTTTGCGGACATTTCTTCGAAGGTCATCCCGGCCACGGCAAGCGGCCCGACCCCCGGAATGTCGATCTTGCCGTCACGGTTTACCACGAGCGTGTAGGAGGCGTTCACCCTTCCCCACAGCGTTACCTTCACCTCGTCGTCCGGGCCGACGACATACTTGAGCGGGACGGGGACATCCTTGCGCTCCGTTATGATATTGACGGCCGCCTCCCGGAAAAAGTCGTAGCCGAACGGCTGGAGTTTGAGCGAGATATCCTGATATTTACCGATGTCCTGCGCGCGCTCGAAGAGGGTCCGTCCCTGCGGCTCCTCGGCGATTACCTGCTTGGGCTCCAGGGCAGTTTTATCTTTCTCTCCGGTCTTCAAAAGTCCCTCGCCTTTGGGGGTCTCTTTCTGCTGCTCACCCTCCTTGCCCTTCAGCAGCTCCCTGCCTTTAGCGACTTCTTCCGGTGATATTCCCTTAAATTCAGGCTTTTCTTTCAGGGCTTCAACGGCCTCCGGGGTAAGCTGACCTCCCGATTTAAACAGTTCCCGGGAAATTGCCTCCTTCTGCCCAACCGTCATCTTTTCGTAAACGGCTGCCTGCTCCGCAGTAAGAGCCGCCGCCGGCGCCGACTGGGCCCCTGCAAAAACCGGGATCATAATCAGGATACCAAAACACAATAGAGCCTTCTTGATCATTTTATCACCTTTCAAAAATAGGGACAGCAACCTATTTAATTAATATTTTTCCCCCCGTCTCAACCACAGCGGAGAGCTTGAATACCTGCCGAAATTAGGCATATCGAGACGCTTCGAATTGCTCGCGAAACTCAACAAATCGTCATCCCGTCGAAAGACGGTATCCAGTATTTTCGGTATCTTCTGGATTCCAAGTCAAACCAGGAATGACAAAAAAGTAGATTTTCCAAGGTTTCATATCGTCATGCCTCCAAAAACCGGCATCCAGTTTTCTCAAGACTTCCGGACAAAGGCTTGCGCCGGAGCGACAACCGAAGGCAGGCTTTCGCGGAAACCGGGATTCCGAAGCCCGGCAGTTCAGGCCTTCTGCGCCGGCCCGTCTTTCGTGCGGAAGCGCAGATATTTGCGCAGATTAGCCAGCCGCTCCGGGTCTTCCCGTGTCCCGATGTTTTTTATGTATTCGAGAAAAAAGGCAAGAAAGATCGCGATGAAAAAGGCCACGACCACCGTCAGCAGGCAGATTTGCGCCCGCTTCGGCTTGAACTTGCGCTCCGGGACAAAGGAGGGGTCAATAATATTGAAACTATAATATTTTTGGACCTTGGCCAGCGTCTCCGTTTCGATCTGCTTCGCAATGAGTTCATAGAGCTTGTTTTTCAAAAGCGGGTCGGTGGTCAGTGCGAGCTGCTGGTAAAGGTGCTTTTGCTGCGCCAGAGCCTCTTCGAGCTTCTGCTGCCGCAGAAATTCACTCATCCCGACCACGAAATAATCGAGAATCTGTTTCGCCTGCGCCGGGTCTTTCGACTGAAAGGCGACCGTCATTACGTTTTTCTTCTTGTCCGGCTTGACATCAAGCAACGCCTCTACCGCTTTGTAGATGTCTTCCGTCTTCGGGGGCTCATCCTTCCATTTTTTGGCGGCCGCATCCCAGCTATCCTCAAAGAGCACCGGCAGCAGGTTCTTCTCCCGGACGATCGCGCCGGTCAGCTCCCGGCTCTTGAGAACGACCTCGAACTGCTCGAGCGATCCGCCGGCGCCGATCCCCCCCTCGGAGGCGATCATTGCGCCGAAACCGCCCAGCGCCGACAGGGCGCCCCCCTTTTCCTGGGCCGTGGGCGCGATCATCACCTCGGAGCGGTAGATGTTCGTCATCAGCAGGCTTGCCACGACCGCGGCGACGCCTGCCAGAAAAACGACCGAGATGATCATCACCTTATGCCGCAGCAAGACAATGAACAAATCCAGGAGGTTGATTTCATCCTCCTCCGGCATCGCGCCCTGATATTCAGACTGTTTTAAATCATTCTGCATCATCAACCTCGGGGGTCAGGTCTTTAAATTAAGTGTTTTTCTTATGAACACACTGCCAACTGCCTATCGATCACCTTGTGAAAACCTATATTTTCTTGTCGATATCATAAATTATCCCAACGGTGCAAACACTTCTTTTATTTTAATAGGGACAGAAACCTATTTAATTCCACTGTAAACCCCGATGAACCTCATCGTCAACGAATTGATATCCTGGCTAATCTGCTTCAGATTGCCGATATTCGCCATGCCTGTGAGGCTGAGCGACCAGGCGCCGGCAAACGTTTTCACCGCCGGGTTCGCGCTTCGAGGTTGACAACCTGCCGCACCTCGATCTTGATATTGTACGAAAATCAGTACTTCTCGCTTTCGTGGGTGTTGACGTTCACGTAGAAGACCGGTTGCCCCGGCGTCTTCGGCCACTCCTCGCGGGAAAGGACGCGGATGCCCGCCTTCGTCAATTGCCGCTTGATGTCCCGCTGGATGCCCGCTTTGTTCAAATCGAATTGTTTCGCATACTTCTCATACTTGAGCAGATTCGGCTGGAGTTCTTCGACAATCACATAAAACCCCGCAAGTCCCTTCAGCGTCCGGCGATTAATCTCCGAATCCTCCGCGAACGCCCGCGCGGCGACGCACAGCGACAAAACCAGCAGCAACCAGCTAAATTTCTTGGCGTACAGTCATCTCATCGTTCCCCCCCGTTTTCAATAGGTTTCTGTACCTATTTTAACAAACGGCGACAGGCGTCGTCGAGCACATCGTCATCCTTCGCGAAGCAAAAACGCACGAGGTTCTCTCCGCCGTTGTCGTGATAAAAGGCGGAGCCGGGAACGCCGGCCACACCGGTTGCATGCAGCAGGTGCATCGCCTTTTCCTTGCTCGTTTTTCCGGGAACGCCTGCCACATCCGCAAGTACGTAATAAGCCCCACCCGGCACATGGGGCGCAAGCCCGGCCCGCGCCAAGGCATCGCAAATTTTGTCGCGTTTTGCAAGATATTCCGCAGCGAGTCCCCGATAATAATCATCGCCCAGCTCCATCAGCCCTCTGGCGACGCCTACCTGCAGCGGCGCCGGGGCACAGACATAAACCAGATCGTTGAAATAGCCGATGACCTGCGCCCAGCGGGCCGCGGCCAGGCAGTAGCCGATCCGCCAGCCGGTGATGCTGAAGGTCTTCGAGAGGCCCGAGATCGTGATCGTCCGCTCCTTCATCCCCGGCAGCATCGCCAACGCGCTGTGCCGATTGCCGTCATACAGAAAATGCTCGTAAATTTCATCCGTAAAGACAAAAAGATTATTTTCCTCGGCAAATCCGGCGATTATCTGCAGTTCCGCCTCGGAAAAAACCTTCCCCGAGGGGTTCCCCGGCGTATTGACCAGCAGCGCGCGCGTCTTCGGGGTTTTTACCCGTTCGAGGTCCGCGCGGTCAAAGGACCAGTTGGGCGGCGACATCCGCAGATAGGCGGGCACGGCCCCGGTCGCCACGATGGTGTTTACATGATACCCGTAATAGGGCTCAAAGACGATCATCTCGTCGCCCGGGTTGAGCAGGGCCAGGCAGGTGCAGTAAAAGGCCCCCGTCGCGCCGGCGGTCGCAATAACCTCCGTTTGCGGATCGACGATCATCCCGGTAAAGCGCCGCTGCTTGGCGGCAATCGCCTCGCGCAGCTCGATGAGCCCGGCATAGTTGGTGTATGTATTGATCCCCGCCTCCATCGCCTCCGCGGCGCCGCGCCGAACCGCCGCCGGCGCCCCCGTATCGCAGACCCCCTGCGCAAGGTTGATCCCGCCTACCCGGTTGCATTCAATCGTCATGTTCCGTATTTCCGACTGCATGACCCACTCATGCCGCAGCGCCGGTTCAAGTGCGGGGGTCAGGTCTTTAAATTTAGCGTTTTTCATCTGAACATAAACCTTTCTAAAACTAAGGGACAGAAACCTATTCCCCGGACTTCCGGGGGCAGCCCCGCGTCAGGGCTTCAGTATGCGACCAAGGCGCTCTTCCACGCCCTTGATGAAATCGGTTTTATCCTCGCCCGACGTCCCAGAAATTGCCGCCGGTCCGTCACGGTGTCCGCAGAAAACTATGGCCCGACAGGAAGGGGGCACTCTCACACGCAATATGGGCTTTAGCGCTCGACCAACTGTAATCACCCGGCGCGGAAACGAGGCCGGCGCGCAGCATATTTCGTTCCACGTACCGGACAGCCGCTTGCACATGACGCTCATACAAGGCACAGGGGAAAAAACGCCCCTGCCAAAGATGAGCGATGGTGTTCCTCTTTTTGCTGAAGCCCCGGACATTTTCATGTGGACGGCGTGCAAAGTTCGGGAGAGCGAATCCGGCTGCCGGGAAACGCACACCAGGTGGACGTGGTTCGGTATGCCCATATCTCAAGATCGTATTGAATCCAAATACTTGCGATAATCAGCCGCCTCTGCGAAGACCGTCTGCCGGTAATTTTCCCGTTTCGCAACATGGTGGGGGCAACCGACTGCTATGGTACAGGATATTCTGAATATTTTGGGGGGTTATAAGCGAGGGAAGGCTCGCTTGTCAATAAAAAGGTTTCTGCCCTCTTTTTTACTTGACTTTGGTGAACACATTCATTGAGAATTGTCCATCGAGGTAAACAATTTAAGATGGATAGGGAAATTCTCAAGAAAATCAATGCGGAATGGCTGTTGGAAAAGACATTGCCGTCTCTGGTGAGACGGGATGCGCCGGAAATTTCCCTCGAACAATCAGCGGACATCATCGCCGTGGCCGACCCAAGAAGAGCGGGAAAGACCTGGTATCTGTATCAACTGATCCGGGACCTCCTGACAACGGGAAAAGCTCGCCGGGAAGATATTCTCTTCGTCGATTTTGAAGCTTAACAGTGTCGTCCTTCCCCACGCGTCAATTACGGGGCTCAATTCCTTCAACCTTACGGCTTACGGCCTGCCTGCTGTCCTACGCTTAAAAACTGACTGTTGCCAGTCAGCCTCCAAGGACTCGCTACCCGGTGGATGGCCTTCATGCCGGGGCAGGATTTCCTCCCGTTTGATTACACGACCTTGCCCGGCCGCACTAAAGACCTGACCCCCAAAATTCCCTGAAGGGAATGGCATCGATTCGGTCAGCCATTGGATAAGCATGTTCCCCTGCATGGATAACCGCAAGATGATCGAGCTTGAGGCTCTCCAGGGCGGAACGTATGGAAAGCGTCAGGCGCGGGGCGGTCGTCCGTTTGATCTCAAACCCGAGGCGCTGCGAGCCGCGAATGACCAGGAGATCGAGCTCGGCGCCACTGTGAGTTGCCCAGAAATAACACTCTTCAGGCTCGGCCCCGAGCCGCTGGATGATCTCCTTAATGACAAACCCCTCCCACGAAGCGCCGATCTTGGGGTGGTTTTCCAGGTCGTCCTGAGACTGGATTCCCAAAAGGGAGTGGAGAATTCCGCTATCCGAGAGATAAATTTTTGGCGCCTTCACCTGGCGTTTCCCCAGATTTTCGTGCCAGGGCTTCAATTGTCGCAACACAAGAGCTCCGGTCAGCATATCAAGATAATTGCGAACCGTTGTGTGTGAAACACCGAAGGCGCGCGCCAATTCACTGCCGTTCCATACCTGCCCGTGGTAGTGGGCAATCATGCTCCAGAATCGGTAGAGGGTGGCAGCGGGGATACGGATACCCAACTGCGGAATATCGCGTTCAAGAAAGGTTCGAATAAAATCACGTCTCCAAAGAAAGCTCTCCTGTTCTGAAGAAGCCAGGAACGAGGGCGGGAAACCGCCGCGCCGCCAGAGTGTTTCTTCATCATTGACTTCATCGAGAGCAAATCCGTCAAGCTCGTGATAGACGATTCTGCCGGCCAATGATTCGGAACTCTGCCGCAAGAGCAGCGGCGAGGCGCTCCCAAGGATAAGAAAACGCGCAGGAGTTCCGGGACGATCGGCCAGCACTCGTAAAAGTGGAAAAAGATCGGCCCGCAACTGGATTTCATCGATCACAACCAGACCACGCAGACGCTCCAGCGCAAGCTTCGGCTCATTCAGGCGCGCAAGATCGTCCATGTCCTCCAAGTCGAAGTGCGCGGCAGCACCGCCAAACCCGGCAGCGATTTCTCGGGCCAGGGTCGTTTTTCCCACCTGACGCGGTCCCAAAATGGCGACTACCGGGGCGCGTTCAAGGGCGTCCAGCACGATGCCCTTATGGCGAGGGCGAGGTATATTTTTGACAGGTCGCTGTGGAATCATCATGGTTGAATTATGCCACACAACGTTTCATATTTCAATACAAAAGCCATCTTTAATCACGGTAATTTTGTTCTGTCCGCAACAGGCGGAAAATAGCGGGTTTTCCATTTCCGCCCTTCATTTGAAATCAGGTACTTGCATGGAGAACAAAATTATCGTGTCCCCACTTTGGGGGAATGGTTGGGGTGGGGGATGAAATAAATAGGTTTCTGTCCCTGATTATGCCCCGGCAAAACGCTAAAAAACGAGACCTGACCCCCAAAAATTGACGTTGACAAAAGGAAATACTGCACGTACAATTGTACCTATGAAAATAATTGCTGACACAAATACATTCATCGCCGTTGCCTTAAATGAACCTGAAAGACATAGAATTATTCGACTTACCGAAGGCCATGAGTTAATCGCGCCTGATGTTTTACCGTTTGAAATCGGAAATGCATTAACGGCGATGATGAAGAAAAACACCTTGCAAAAGGAAGAAGTCTTATCAGCGTGGGGGGCTATACAACAGATACCTGTCGATCTGAGACCTACCGACATAGAATCGGCATTAAGCATCGCAATTCAATTTAAACTGTACGCATACGATGCATATTTCCTGCAATGCGCCAAAGACCTCCATAGCCCGTTGCTTACGCTGGACATAGCAATGCAACGGACAGCCCGCGAGTTGGGAATTACAGTTCTGGAATGAGGAGATGTCATGAAGGTTTATACGTACTCTGAAGCGAGACAGCGTCTTACTAATGTTCTTGATATCGCCCGAAATGAAGAAGTCGTTATCAAAAGAAAGGGCGGAGAAACATTTTCAGTCATTTTCAGGAAAGAGAAAAAATCGCCCTTTGACGTTCCGGGAATCCAGACGAAAGCAACCACAAAGGATATTCTTGCGGCAGTAAGAGAGTCAAGGGAACAGGATAAATAGGGGCTCTGTCACTATTTATCGAGGATGGTGCGGGCGACGACGAGGGCGGGGTTGTCGGGGGAGGCGGGCTGGACAGCCCACTTCACAAGCGAAAAATGCGGGCGGATTGCGCCGCCCGCATCGGTTTTTGCGGTGATCTCGATTCCGGTGATGCAGCGCGGAAGGACGCAGGCGCCGGTGTTGTAATAGATTGCCTCGGGGCCTTTCTTCCGGGCGATCCCCGGCGGGCCGCTGCCTCCGCCCTCCATGATCCGCCGTTCGGTCAGCGACAGCCCCTCGAACACCGACCGGTGGGTGTGGCCGGCGACGACGACCGTCGGGTGCATCGAAGAAAACGGGGCCAGGTTTAAACCTGTCCCCGTTTCCCCTGTCCCCTTTTCACCCCTCGCCAGCTCCATCAGCTTTTCATCAACCCCGTTGCAGCGCCCCGGATTTTCCGCCGTCCGCGTCGTCGGATCGCCGATATTGATGTTCTGCAAGCCCCGCCAGAGATGCCTGATCCCCCAGCGGGCCAGCCGCGCACGCCATCCGTAGCAGACCGGGTCGGCCTGGTGGCCGTGGAGGAAGAGCACGCGTCCCCCCTCCCCCGCGTCGAGGAGAGCCGCCTCATAGACCTCGATCTCCGGGAAGATCGCCCGGAGCGGCCCGGGGTCGTCCTGCCAGTCGAGATCATGGTTCCCCCGGATTTTGATGTAGCGCGTCCGGGCGGGGTCGGGGTCGTGAAACTTCGCCAGCAGATCGTAAACCGACGTGTGGGTGATGTAAATCTGCGCGAAGTCGCTGTTTTCCCAGAGCTCCTCGGCATCTCCCAGCTCGATCAGCGTGAAGCCCTCGCGCAGGTAGTGCTCCAGAGCAACTTTGTACGTCATCGAATTGCGTGCAAATTCGTCCCCGGCGGAGCCATCCCCCCGGTGGCAGTCGGAAAAGACAATGTGGCGACTGTCGGCCTTCAACTCATGCGTGATGACCTTCATTGCTGTCTCACCCCGGCAAAACGCTAAAAACGGAGACCTGACCCCCAAAACTTGTTAAAAAGAGATCCCCGCGTTCTTTGGCGAGTTTTTCCAGATTTGCAGTAAAGCCGGAGCGGCTGAAAAGGACGAAATATTCCTTTCGTTCCCCTTTGCGCCAATCCACCAGCTTCGCCTTCCTTTCCAGGTCATCCAGGATGTCCGTGCCGACCGGGTTGACGCTCCATTTGACCTCTCCGAAAACAGCGGCATTTTCATCCTCGGCCAGTCCCACAATATCGATTTCGCCTTCCTTGCTCCACCATCGCCCCACCCGGTTGCATTGGATACCCCCCGGCAACCCTTTGCGAACCTGGGAGCGGCAGACCTCCTCGTACGACCACGCCACGAATTGGTCGAGGGAAGGCCTCATCTTCCGGTCCAGAACATAATCGCTTTGCCCCTCTTCGAGGAAACTCCGGTTGGGATAGACGTAATGGAACCAGAAACGGAAAAAATGATCTTCAAGAAGGTAAATGCCCTTTTTGCTTTTCTCGAAGCCCCACTCCGTGACGGGTACTTCGCGCCGGATGACCTTCAGATCGGTCAGGACGGAGAGGTACTTGCCGACCATGTTCTTTTCAAACCCCGTTTCGTTGATTATTTCCGCAGGGCGGGTTTTTCCCATCGAGATGGCCCGCAGAATGGAAAAGTAGTTGCGGGGCTCCCGCAGATCTTCCCGCAGAATGAAGTCCGGCTCGCGGTAGAGATAGGCCTCCGGGGCAAGGATGCGGCGCCGGACATTCTCGCGAAAATCGTCGGCCGGGTCGAATTGCAGGAGATAGGCGGGCGTCCCGCCCAGGGCGCCGTAAAAATACATGAACGCGTCGTCGGACAGGCCCGGAAAAAGGTTTTTCGCATCGGTAAAAGAGAGCGGTTCAACGAGAATCTGGCCGGTGCGCCTGCCGAACAGCGGCGATTTGTGGCCGAGGACCTCCGTTTCCATCATGCCCATACTGGACCCGAGCAGGATCATAAAAACGCCGGCCTGGCTCAATTCTTCGTCCCAGCCCTTCTGAAACAGGGACGGAATGGCCGGATTGCTTTCGATCAGATAGGGAAATTCATCGAAGATCATCACGAAATTCCCTTTTGAGACGATTTCTCCTGCCGGGGCGGGAGCACTTTTTGACTTGATATATTTGAAGAAATCGTGCCAGGTTCCAAACCCGCGCGAGAGAAGAAAGTCGTCCTGGAAATAGAGACCGACCTTCTCGGAAAGCTGGGCAAGCTGGTCTCTGTCGGGCGCCTTGTCGGCGAGGAAGTAGATATGGGGCAAGTCCCGGGAAAATTCCTTGACCAGGGCCGTCTTGCCGACGCGCCTTTTTCCGTAAATCACCACGAATTGCGATTTTTTTTCCTGCCAGGCGCGGCGCAAAAAAGAAAGTTCAGTCTCTCTGTTGACAAAAATCATGATTGTTCCTCCCCGCTCAAGGTTACACGCAAGTAACTTACTCGTGAGTAATCAGCTTGTCAAGGGGGGAAATAAGGGCTCTGTTCCTAAAACGAGAAAACAACTTTCAGGGCGTGATCAATCATACGCATATCATCTTGTTCTAATTTGCCCCGCACCTTTGACAATCTCAAGCGATAGTCAATCGGACGGGTTTGCAGACAGTCGGCGACGGACTTCTTGTCCAGTCCGTTTATTCGAGACGGAGTAAGAGTCACATTAACGCTTCTGGGCGGGAAAACGAAGTTTAATGTTCATAATCCATTTTTTAACCATTTGAAATCATGGATGCCCGACAAAAGCACTCGGGCATGACACGGAGTTTTGCAATTACCCACTCATCTGCCAATTATTCTTTTTGACACCGGCTCAGTTCATGTGTACGATGGGAACATACTCAAAGGAGGTACACCATGCCCAAAACACGAATCAACATCAGTCTCGATCAGGATATCGCGGATTTCGCCCGGATTTTTGCTGCGGAAAACCGCGTCACTGTTGCCGATTTGATGACGCAGTATCTGCTCAACCTGAAAAGAACGGTTGATGGCAGAAACGCCGAGTTCATTTTTGCCGACCCGGCCTTTCAGACCGCCATGCAGGAAACCCTGACCCGCCTCCAGGACGGCTCGGCTGTGTGGCATACCTACGACGAGGTGTTTGCGGAATGATGGAAGCGCGTTTCGCGACAGCTTTTCTCGATGCTTTAAAGAAGCATGCGTCCATCAGGAAACTGGTGAAAAGCAAAGTTGACATGATTCTTGAGAACCCCGTTTCAATGGGTGAGCCGTTGAAGGGAAATTGGCAAGGGTTCTATTCCTGCCCAGTCAAAAGCAATTTCATCATCATTTACCTGTTCTGCGAGGTCTGCCGGAAAAAGGGCGATGATGCCGTCATCCTCTGCTCAGACTGCGGAACGACCCCTGACCAGACGGTCAAGTTTGTGTTGCTTGTGCCGCATGATCAGGCATATGGGGCCCATTAGTAAGTAGGGCTCTGTCCCTATTCAAACATGTTGTTCGGGGTTTGAAAATCAACTTGGCAGTTGTCGATCGTCTGGGTGGTTTCCAGGGAACGGTTCAGGATCACGAATTTTTCCGGGTGGTAGGCGTCGATAAAGCTGCGGCCGGAACGACTGAGCCCGGGCCGATCCAGCTCGGCGAATTTGACTTCCATGGCCATGATTTTCCCCGCCTGTTCGACCACGAAGTCCAACTCGCCCCCGCCCTTGCTTCTCCAGAAATGGATGTCTGAAGTCAGCGGCAGACGTTTGTAAAGCTCCGAGAACGCCCAGTTCTCCATCAGGGCGCCTTTGTCGGTTCTCAACAAAATATCGTCCGAAAAGGCATTGAGCAACTGATTCCGTATCCCGTTGTCGATAAAAAATATTTTGGGCGCCGTGGTCAGTTCCCGGCGCTTTCCGCCGGCAAAGGGCCGGACCACTTTGACGATATGGCTCTCTTCAAGAATTTCCACGTAGGCATGGATCGTGCCCGCGTCCACTCGACACACCGAAGCCAGTTCCGAAAAATTCACAAGATTTCCGGCTTGTCCTGCCAGCAACGTGAGGAGCTTCCGGAAAACATCCACCCGTTTGATACGGAAGAGATCCGATGCGTCTCGCAGTATCAAGGCTTCGGTCAGGTCGGAGAGCAGGCGCACCCGATCCTGGTCCGCGGGCGCAAGATAAACGGCCGGGTAACTGCCGTGGATCATCTGCCGGTGGAAAATTCTCTCGCATAAACTCCTCATGGCGACAGGGTTCTCCGGGTTTTCCTGTCGCATCAATTCCTTAAGACTGAACGGCAGCAGCCGCAGCCGGTCCGCCCTGCCCGCGAGGGATTCCCTTGTCTTGCTCATCAGGTGGAAGGATGAAGAACCGGTCACCAGAACGGGGAGGCCCAATCTGGCATCTACCAGCCCCTTCACGAAGATGCCGGCGTCGGTCAGGTGTTGGGCTTCGTCAAGAAAAACGGCCCGGATGAAGGAGTAGCGCTCCCGGAGCAGCGAAACAAGCTCCACGGCAGCGCCGAGGACCGAGCGCAGGAGCGGGTCTTCCAGATTGAGGTAAAGGATATTGGGCGCAAGAGGTTGGAGAAGGCGCCAGGCAAGGGTGGACTTCCCGGATTGACGGGGGCCGACGACGAGGAGGGCGCGATCATTCCGGAGCGAAACCGGTTCAGGCTCACGCAGAACATAGGTTCCGGGCAGATAGCGACGAATCAACCCGTCGGCCTGGTCAGGCTGCGTCAGCCAGGGATTGTATTGGAGTATCCGGTTTTGGACTTCGCCACTCAACATGGCCGCTGTCTATCCTGTCTGATAATGATTGTCAATCATAATTAACCAGCACTAATAGGGACAGAAAAAGTCGAGTAGATCAGTTTCTCCCGCTGCTACAGGTCGATGTTTGTGTTCTCCGTTCCCGCCTGGTTTCCCGGCGGTGCCACATTATCTCAACCATACATCAGTTGTCGCTGACCCCTCTCAGAACCGTGCTTGCGCTATTTACGCACACGGCGTCTCGCTCAAGGCTCTGAGCGCATCATGACAGCTTCGCTTCGGACGGAACCCGTACGAGTCCTTTATAAAATCCTGCTCGTACACCTGCTCCAGTATCCGCACCAGCCCTGCCTGCACAAGTTTGTCTTCACAACACGGTATTCCCAAGGGGCGTTGTTTGGCACTGCCCGGCTTGGGTATATAGGTGCGCCGGACAGGTTGCGAAATGTATGCCATCCGGTGCAGCCGCCCTATTAAATCTGAGAGGTTGGCGTCCAGATTGTGAAGATTAAGCTTCGCTTTCTCGGCGTACATATTCTCAGTCATACCCTGCTTATGTCATTATGTCAATATGTCATTGTTGATTGATCAGGGACGGCGCCCTATTGTTCCAGCACTTCCCGCGCGATAGTCAGTGCCCGCCCCGCGCCCTGGGCGGCATAGCCCCAC